>NZ_JALHLF010000140.1 GCF_022832435.1 Novosphingobium organovorum
CGACCAGGCCGATCACCCCCGCCGCCAGACAGCACAGCGCCAGCGCCCCGCGCGCGCGGCGCCGTTCCAGCCGCTCGCCCATCGCCTCGAACACCCGCACGTCGAGCGCATCGAGCCCGGCGGGCATCGGCCGTTCGCGCAGCTGCGCCAGAAATTCGTCCACTTCGCCCATAAACCGACCTTTTCGATCCCTCGTTCGCCCTGTCCATACGCAGGGGCCGCCACTTTCCCTCACGCAAAATAGCGCCTGGCGCAAGGTGGGGCGTATCCCCACGCATGATAGCGGCCCAACGCCCTGAAGCGGTCCCAAGCGCCCCGAACCGCCCGCCGCTTCCCGCCGCCGCTTCACGCTTGCACCCGCCCGTCGGGCGTGCATGCTTGGGCGCAGCGACCAAGGATAGAGCGACCCGCCATGCCCCGATCACCCGCCCCCGGCGCGCCCCCTCGCGCCGGACGCAAGCAGACTCTGGTGACGTTAGCCATGCTGGCTGTCATGGCGCTCGAACTGGCGAGCCTGGCGTGGACCGCGCGCTGGGGGCACGCGGCGCTGGTGGTCGGCCTGATGGCGGTGATCGCGCTGCCGGTGGTATGGCGGCGTGGAGTGCTGGCGGTGGTGCCGATCGAAATCCAGCTCGGCGCGGTCCTGTTCATCTTCGCCACGCTGTTTCTGGGCGAAGTGCGCGATTTCTACGAACGGATCTGGTGGTGGGACCTGGCGCTCCACACCAGTTCGGGGGTCTTGCTGGGGCTGCTCGGCTTCCTCACGCTCTATCTTCTCAACGAAAGCGCGATCGTGCGCTTTGCCTTGTCCCCCACGTTCCTCGCCTGCTTCGCGTTCTGCTTCAGCGTCACCCTGGGCGCCTTGTGGGAAGTGTTCGAATTCGCCATGGACACGCTGTTCGCCACGACCATGCAAAAGCCGATGCTGGGCGATCCCTCGGGCCTCACCGATACGATGTGGGACCTCATCGTCGATGGCGCGGGCGCCTTGCTCGCCAGCGCGCTCGGCCTCGTCACCTTGCGCCGTGCACGCCAGGCGGGGCACAAGGACTGGTTGCAGCGCTTCGTCGAACGCCACCCGCGCCTGTTCGGTCCGCCCCCGGCCCAGCCGGATGAGGCGGGGGCGCAGGCTCCAGACGCTAATGACGCCGATCCCCCGCTCACGGTCTGAAGCGCGCGCCCTCCAGCTCAGCCGTGCCCGACAGCACCGGAGCGCCCGCCGCGCGCGCGACCATGACCGTATAGCGGCCCTTTGCCAGCGCCCATTCGCGCGCGCCTTCGTCCCAGCGCGCCAGCACGCGGCGGTCCGCGCGCAGCGTCACCGTGCGGCTTTCGCCGGGTGCCAGTTCGATCCGCACGAACCCCGCGAGGCGCGCCGGGTAGGCGCCCTCACCCTCGGGCGCGGCATAAAGCTGGGGCACCACCGCCCCCGTCCGCTCGCCGGTGTTGGTGACGGTAAAGCGCACCGTGAGATCCGCCCCGCCCGTCGCCGTCAGCCGGTCATAGGCAAAGCGGGTGTAGGACAGCCCGAAGCCGAACGGAAAGAGCGGCCTGGCGCCCGTCCTCTCGTACCAGCGATAGCCGACATCGGCGCCTTCGGGATAGTCAACCGGGATCGCCAGCGCCGCCGCGCCGCCACCCATGCCCGCGTTCGAAGCCGCATCGTGGCTGGCGATGACCTCCAGTCCGACCGGGGCCGGACGCGGCGCCTGCGCAGGTGAGGCGGGAAAGGTGATCGGCAGGCGGCCCGAAGGGTTGACCTTTCCGAACAGCACGTTGGCGATCGCCTCGCCGCCGCGCTGGCCCGGATACCAGGCCGCCAGCACCGCGCCGACCTTGCCGAGCCAGGGCATCAGCACCGGGCCGCCGGTTTCGAGCACGACGGCGGTGCGCGGGTTCGCCGCCGCGACCTTCGCGATCAGCGTGTCCTGGCCATCGGGAAGCGACAGCGAAGTCACGTCTTCCGCCTCGGTGCGCCACTGCGTGGCGAAGACGAGCACCAGGTCCGCGCCCCTCGCCGTCTGCACCGCGCGCGCCGCATCGCGGCCGTCGACATAGGTGACCTCGGCCTTGGGCGCGAGCGCCTGGATCGCGCGCAGCGGCGAGGAATTGTGCCAGGTGATCCGCGCGAAGGACGCCGCCGGGCCCGAGGTCAGCGGAATTTCCACCGGCACGCCGCCGGTCGAACGCACCTGGCTCGACCCGCCGCCCGACAGCACGCCGACATCGGCGTGGCCACCGATCAGCACGATGCGCCGCGCCGTGCTCGCCGCAGGCAGCAGGTCGGCGCTGTTGCGCAGGAGCACGATGCCCTGCTCCGCGGCCGTCTGGGCCACGCGCGCGTGCGCCTCGGTATCGATCGGCTGCACCGTTTCGGGCGCGGGATCGTCGTAAAGGCCACTGGCGATGATCCCGGTGAGGATGTTGCGCGCCATCGCGTCGAGCCGCGCGGGCGCCACCGCCCCCGAAGCGACGGCGGCGCGCAGCCGGTCGCGAAACCAGTCGCCATCGTCGAGCTCGGCGCCCGAGTCCTGATCCAGTCCGGCGTTGGCGGCCTTCACGGTCGAATGCACCGCGCCCCAGTCGGACATCACCCAGCCGGTGTAGTGCCAGTCCCCGCGCAGCACGCGGGTGAGCAGGTCGGCGCTTTCGCAGGCGTGATCCCCGTTGATCTTGTTGTAGGCGCACATCACCGAGGCGGGCTGGCCTTCAGCGATGCCGATCTCGAAGGCCAGCAGATCGCTTTCATGCAGCGCCGCCTCACCGATGCGTGCATCGTAGACCATGCGCCCGGTTTCCTGCGCGTTGAGCGCGAAGTGCTTGATGGTCGAGACGATGTGGTTGCTCTGCACCCCGCGCACCTGGGCACCGGCGAGCGTGCCGGCGAGCAGCGGGTCCTCGCCCAGATATTCGAAATCGCGCCCGCCCCAGGGATCGCGGGTCAGGTTCACCCCGCCCGCCAGCAGCACGTTGAACCGCTTGGCGCGCGCCTCCGCGCCGATCATCGCGCCGCCCTGTTCGGCGATCACCGGGTTGAAGCTGGCCGCCGTGGCAAGGCTCGCGGGCAGCGCGGTCGCGGTGTCGCCCGGACGCTGGTTGACCTGGTTGGCGACGCCAAGACTGGCATCGCTTTCGCGCAGGGTCGGGATGCCGAGGCGGGGAATGCCCACCATCTCGCCTGCCGAGGGGATGAGATCGTCGGGCGCGCCGGGCTGGCCCTTGGCCAGCGGCGGGAACCAGGTGCGCACCAGTTGCAGCTTCTCGTCCTCACGCATCGCCGCGACGAGCAAGGCGGCGCGCGCTTCGGGACGCAGCGCACGGTTGCGCCAGGGCTCGGCGGCCGGTGTCACGGTGCTGGCCGCAACCCCGTGCGCATCCTGGGGCGCCTGGGCCAGAACGGCGCTCGCCCCCAAGGTCGCGGTGAAGCTCAGGGCGAGCAGCGGCAAGGCGGCGGAAACGGCGCGCATCGGATTACCTTTCGGATGAAACAGGAAACAAGAGCGATGCGGCCGCCCGCGGGAGGAGGAGGTGCGAGGCCGGCCGCATCGCCAAACCGCATCAAATCTTGGCGCGCAGACGCACACCCCAGGTTCGCGGCGGTTCGTAGTTCGACAGGAACACCGGCGTCAGCCCGCTCGTCGCGCCCGCGACGCTCGCGCTGGTGCGGATGCGCTTGTCGGTGAGGTTCTCGACGAAGAGATCGACCCCGTAGCGATCGTCGGGCGAGGAATAGGCCAGGCCCAGATCGACCTTGGCAAAGGCCTTCTGCTGGTCGAACGCGGTGCCCAGCAACCCCTTGCCGTCCTGGTAAGCGGTGGGATAGCGCGCGGCGTCATCGCCGTTGAAGTAGCTCAGCCAGCTGCGCGTCTCGTAGTGCAGCGTCGCGCGCGGGGTGAGGCGCGCGCCGCTGGCGAACACGAAATCGTGTTCGTAGGTGCCGGTCATCGAGAAATGCGGCGCGTGCGGCAGTTCGTTGCCCTTGAGGTTCTGGATCGTCGAACCATCGCTCTCCACGTTGTAGATGCGGTTGTCGACGGTGTAGAGCGTGTCGAACTCGGTGTGCTGGTAGGTCGCGGCAAGGTTCAGGCGATCGTTCTGGGTCAGGCGCGCGGCCAGTTCGGCCTCGAGGCCCCAGGCCTTCGCACCCTTGGCGTTGGTGGTGATGATCTGGCTGGCGGTGACGTTGCCGTCATCGTCGCGCGTGGTCACCGCCTGGTTGACCTGATAGCCCTTGAAGTCCTCGTAATAGGCCGCGAGGTTGAGCGTCGCGCGCCCGCCGAACAGCCGCGACTTGGAACCGATCTCGTAGTTGGTCAGCGTTTCGGGCCCGGCAAGCAGGCCGCCGTCCTCGATGTTGCCCGACTTGAAGCCGGTGCTCACGCTGCCATAGACCATCGTCGAGGGGGTCACCTGCATGTCCGCGCGCGCGAGCCAGGTCAGCTTGCCCCAGCTGCCCTTGGTGTCGTTGCTGGAAATGCCCCACAGGTCGCCCAGCCCCAGCGCCTCGCTCTCGGCGTTGAGCGCAGCGAGCACGTCGGTCGCGTTGCCCGCGCCATCGGTCGCGATGCCGAACACGCCGGGCAGGTCGGGCGTGGCGTAGCAGTTGGCGTTGTCCGAATTGGGCGATCCGCAATAGGTGATGTTGCGCCCGCCGATGTCCTGCTTCTTGTCGTTGGTGTAGCGCAGGCCGCCGGTAAGGTTGATGGTGTCGGTCGCGTGCCACACGGCCTGGCCGAACACCGCGCGCGAATCGATTTCGCGATCGGCCTGGATGAACGTGCCCGCCCAGTTGAAGGTGCCGTAGCGGTAGCCGTTGCGCTGATCGATGTCGAAGCGGATCTTGTTGACTTCGTGGCTGTAATAGCCGCCCAAAATCCAGTCGACGGGGTTGGTCCCGGTGGACTTGAGCTGGAGTTCGTGGCTCCAGAAATCGTAGCGCGAATAGGCCGTGCGGTTCTCGCCGAACTGGCCGCTGGGCAGGACCAGCGTGCCGCTGTCATCGGTGTAGGGAACGAAGGCCCCGGCGTCCGAGTCCGAATTCGCCGTGCCCCCCACGCGCGAGAAGCCGGCGATGTAGACCGCCTCGATCGCATCGGTCAGATCGTAGCGCATGTTCGAGCGGACCGACCAGGAATAGCGGTCGGTCTCAGGCGCGGTGTCGACCAGCGCGGACCAGAATTTCTCGCCCGAGCGCGGGGTCTGCATGAGCTGGAGAATGGGCGACCCTGTGTCCTTGTACCATTCGCCCGAGAGGTCCCAGTGGAACCGGCCAAGGTCCCACAGCGCCGAAAGCCGGGCCGAAGTCTGGTTGCCCGCATAGTATTTCTTGCCGCTCGTGACATAGGCCGAACGGTCGATCCCGGTGACTTCGGGAGCGTCCTGGTAATCGATGTAGCCATCGTGGCGATCGGTGATGAAGGCGGCGCGCAGCGCGAAGTTGTCCGTCACGGGAATGTTGACCATGCCCTTCACGCCCATCCGGTTGTACGATCCGCCGACCGCTTCGACACGGGCGTGGAACGCGCCCAGTTCGGGCTTGGCGGTAATCAGGCTGATCGCGCCGACGGTGGCGTTGCGCCCGAACAGCGTGCCCTGCGGCCCGCGCAGCACCTCGACCCGCTCCATGTCGTACATCAGCACCGAGGCGCCCTGCGAGCGCGGGCTGTAGATGCCGTCGATGTACATCGCGACTTCGGGGTCGGCCACTTCGGTATAGGCCGAATCGTTGCCGATGCCGCGCATCGTCAGGAGGATCGCGCCCTGATCGCCCTGCTGCGCGAAGTGCAGGCTGGGCACGAAGTCCGCCAGGCCCTTGACGTCCTGCACCTGGTTGCGATCGAGCGAATCCTGGCTGAAGGCCGAAATCGCGATCGGCGTCTTTTCGAGGCTGGTCGCGCGCTTGGTCGCGGTCACGATGATTTCGGCGACCTGTCCCTGGGATTCCGGATCGGATGAGGGCGACGCATTCGCCCCCGAATTCTGAGCCTGCGCGGCTCCGGCGAAAAGCACGATCGATGCAAGCGCAGTGCTCGCGGCAAGGCAATGCCGTTTCATTCTACCTCTCCTGATGATGCCCGTATCGGCGGGCTTGGCGCTCTCTCACCAGAATCTGACATCGATGTCAAAATGTTTCTGACATCGATGTCTTAATTTGCGGACAGGCCCGCCCACGCCTTGCGCCCCGCGCACCAGCGTATAGGGTCGGGCGCATGAACGACCCCACGGCGACATCGCAGGAGAAGCGGCTTTTCGGCCTGCTGGTGGGCGTCTACCTGGGCGGCGGGGCGATCACCGGGACGGTCAACCTGCTGGTGCCGCGCTTCGAATTGACGATGCACCTCGATCATGCCCAAGCGCTGCTGGTGCATCTCGCCTTTTATTCGAGCTACCTGCTTTTCGCGCTGCCGGTCACCTTCGCCTCGGTCGCGCTGGGCTACATGCGCTCGATCGCGGTCGGGCTGGCGATCATGGCGGCGGGCTGCGCGGGCTTTGCCCTGGCCCACGCGCAGGGCCGCTACGCGCCGCTGCTGCTCGCGCTGCTGGTCATTTCGCTCGGGGTCACGTTTCTCCAGATCTCGGGCAACGCGGTCACCACCGTGTTCAAGCGGTCGGGCGCGATGGCTTCGCGCTATACGTTGCTGCAGGGGTTCAATTCCGTGGGAACCGTGCTCGGCCCGCTGGTCGGCGCGCCGTTCATCCTGGCCGTGCACGGCGGCGCGGTCCGCCCGGCCGTGCCCTTCATCGCCGCCGGCGCGGTGTTCCTGGTGCTGGGCGGGCTGTTCGCGCGCAACGCCGCGCTGGCCCCACCGCTCCCCCGCGCTCCATCGGACGGGCTTGAAACAGGAGGGGGCAAGCCGCTCTGGCGGCGGCTCGCCCGCCTGGCCACCAACCGTTCGATGATGGCCGGGACGCTGACGATCTTCTGCTATGTCGGCGCCGAAGTCACGCTCGCGACGCTGGCGGTGGAATACCTCATGCGCGCCGATACGCTGGGCCTTGGCGCGGTGTCGGCGGGCAACATGGTCAGCCTCTACTGGGCCGCCGCGATGGTCGGGCGCTTTCTCGGAGCCGGAGCGGTGCGCGCGCTGGGCACCGCGCGCCTGCTGGGGCTCGCGGCGCTGGGCGCGATGG
>NZ_JALHLF010000141.1 GCF_022832435.1 Novosphingobium organovorum
ATCCCCCGCGCCCGCCAGCGCGACGATCTCGGGCGCGGAGCGCGCCGCGCCGGTGCGCGCGGCGTAAGCGCGCTGGAAACCCGTGCCCGAAATCCAGCTTTCGACGCAGCCGCTCTGCCCGCACCAGCACGGCGGCGGTGGCAGTTCCTCGCCCTCGGGTCCGGGCAGCGGCATGTGGCCCAGTTCACCGGCAAGACCGTGGGCGCCGCCCAGCACCGTGCCGTTGATGATGATTCCCGCCCCGCAACCGGTGCCGACGATCAGCCCGAAGACCACGCCCGCCCCCGCGCCCGCGCCATCGACCGCTTCGGACAGGGCAAAGCAGTTGGCGTCGTTGGCGAGGCGCACCGCACGGCCCAGACGCGCTTCGAGGTCGCGCTGGAGCGCACGGCCATTGAGATAGACCGCGTTGGCGTTGCGCATCAGCCCGCTGCCCGCAATCGCCGAACCCGGCGTGCCGATGCCCACGCTCGCCGCTTCGCCCAGCTTCGCCTCGAGCCTGCGCACGAGGGTGTCGAGCGTGGCCAGCGCGCTGTCGTAATCGCCCGGTGTCGGCGCGCGCATCCGGTCGAGCACGCGGCCCTCGAGGTCGAGCGCGGCGGCCTCGATCTTGGTGCCGCCAAAGTCGATGCCGATCCTCAGCGCCATGTCCCATCCTGCCTTTCGCGATGCGGGGGTGCGGATCGATCGATCACGGCGCGATTCCGGCCCGTTCCAGCCCTGCCGCCGCCCCGCGCCGCGTGTTCGTCCCTGCTGTGGGTCGTGCCCGCCATGGCCCTGCGCTCTCCCCTGATCGAGCGCCTGCACGCCCCTCTTGCCCGCCATGATGGGCACGAACGCTCAATAACACAATTTATTTTTCTTAAAGCGCGCCATCCCCCGCAGTTCAGGCTGGCGCGCGCCCCGCCTGCATCAGGATCGCGTCCGAAGGCAGCAGCCTGTCCTGGAACGGCAGCAGCGCCGCACCGATCGCGGGGGCGGCATCGGCCATCTGCGCCGGGCGCACCGGCACCCGGTTGGGCATCGCCACTTCGGCCAGCGCCGCGTCGATGCGCGCGCACAGGCGTTCGATCAGCGCGGCCGGCAGGCGTCCGCCGACAAGGATCGCCTCGGGGTCGAGCAGGCAGGAGACCGCGACCAGCGGCGCGGTGAGCGCGCGGGTCGAATCCGCGATCCAGCGATCGACCGTGGTCGCGGTGGCCGGATCAAGCGCGAGCAGATCGGTCAGGTCGGCGACCGGCTTGCCCGCGCGTTCGAGCCGCTGCTGGAGCGCAGAGAGCGACACGGTGTCCTGCACCACCGCGCCCGGCACGCCCGCGCCCGGATCGGGCATCAGCCCGATTTCGCCGCTGCGCGCGCGCGCGCCGCGATAATAGCCACCGTCGATCACCGGCGCCCCGCCGAGCCCGGCGCTGAGCAGAAGGTAGAAGAAGCTGCCCTTGTCGGGCGCCTCGATCCGCTTGGCTTCGCCCAGCGCAGCCGCCGCAGCGTCGTTGTCGACGTGGATCGGCCAGGGCATGACCGGCGCCAGCAGCGTGGCGAAATCGATGTCGGTCCACGCCGCATAGCCTTGCGGGCGATGGGGAATCGCGATCGAGCCGAGCCCGTCGGGACGCGCCACGCCCACCCCCAGCACCAGCGCGGGATCGACCCCGCCCGCCGCCATGAGGCCGGGCAGGACGTCGCCCACAAAGGCCACGACATCGCCCGGCAGGGCAAAGGCCATCTCCCGCGTGAGGCTGCCGCGCACCGATCCGGCAAGGTCCAGCAGCGCCAGCGTGACATGGTCGCGATCGATGTTGAGACCGATGCCGAAGGCGCCGTCGGGGTTGATCGCGAGGCGCAGGGCGGGCTGCCCGCGGCTGCCGTGGCGGCGCCCGGCGTGAGTGACGAGCCCCATCTCCTCGAGCCGCGCGGCAATGTTGGCGATGGTCGGCGCGGTCAGCCCGGTCTGGCGCACCAGCAGCTGGCGCGTCGTCTCGCCCGCGAGTCGGATCGCCTGGAGCACGATGCGCTGGTTGTAGTCGCCCGCGCGCGCCAGATTGGTGCCCGAAAGCGAGACCGAAAGCCGGTGCCCCGCCTCCCCGGCGAGGGGCGCAGCGAGCGGCGCGCCGTCCGTCTCGGCCCTTCCCGCACGCGCGGCGCCGCCAGGGGAAACGGCAGGAATTCGGTCATTCATACGCGGCATCGCTCTCCTTGCGCCTGTATCGCGCCTGTATCGCACCACTATCCTTAGCGTCATTCTTTCCGCGCGAGTAACAAAAACAAAATTATTTAAGTTGACGCGCAGAACCCTTTTACCGATGATGAGACTACCAAGAGGTGAGGTCACAACACTTCGCGGTACGGGACACACTCAGTAATCGGATACCGCGCGGGCCTAATTGCCCGACGACGGCGTGCGGACCTGCGTTCTCCCCATACGAAAAGACGAACGGCGCAAGAACAAGGCGCCCCAGGAGAGGAGTTTGCGGGAATGATCCGCCCTGATTTCGTGCGCCCCGGCGCCCTGCTTACCGCGACATCGTTGATCGCCCTCGGGCTTAGTCAAAACGCCGCAGCCCAAACCGATGCGACCCCCGGCGCGCCCCCCGCCGCCAGCATCGCCGGCGACAGCGCGGCACAGGACGATGCCGCCAGCGCCAACGCGATCATCGTCACCGGTATCCGCGCCTCGCAGCAGCGCGCGATCGAGACCAAGCGCGAGGCGCCCTCGGTGGTCGATTCGATCTCGGCCGAGGACATCGGCAAGCTGCCCGACGTGACCATCGCGGATTCGCTCCAGCGCATTCCCGGCGTGCAGATCCTGCGCAGCGCAGGTGAAGGATCGACCATCAATATCCGCGGATTGCCGCAGGTCACGACACTGCTCAACGGCGAGACCTACCTCGGCGCGCAGTCGATCACGACCGTCCAGCCCAACTTCAACGACATTCCCTCGCAGCTGTTCTCGGGCGCCGACGTCATCAAGTCGACCACCGCCGACCAGCTCAACGCGGGGATCACCGGCACGGTCAACCTGCGCACCCGCCGCCCGTTCGACCTCAAGAGCGGGTTCACTTTCGCCGCGGCCGCCGAAGGGGCCTATGGCGACAAGGCCAAGCACAAGTTCGATCCCAACTTCAACGGCCTCATCGGCTGGCACGGCGATCGGTTCGGCTTCCTGCTCTCGGCGGCCTATTCGGACGTGCGGCTGTCGAATTCGAAGAGCGGCATCCAGAGCAACTACGGCGTCGCGCTGCACAACGAAGGCACCGCCGATGCGACTTCGACGGGCGGCTTCTCGCCGTCCTGGCGCGCGCGCGGCACGCCGGTCACCGGCGGGGTCGACGTCAATGGCGATGGCGATGCCAACGATGCCTACTTCGTGCCGCAGGGCTTCCTGTCCTCGCACGAAATCGACCAGCGCCAGCGCCTGGGCATCAACGGTTCGATGCAGTGGGAGATCAACGACGCGCTGACGCTGAACGGCGACTTCTTCTTCACCGACCAGGACGAGCACGATCGTTCGGTCGGCATCGAGATGCAGGACGTCAACTGGCAGGCGGCCGAATTCACCCCCGGCCAGTCGCGCGATACCGGCGCGACTTACGTCGGCTCGGACGGCAACACCTACCACATCAACACCGTCCAGCAGTACGACTACGACCTCGGCAGCTTCGACGTGAACTCGAGCAACTTGCGCTACCAGTCGCAGTCGCAGAACTACAACCTGGAGCTCAAGTACGACAACGGCGGGCCGTTCAAGGGCTCGGTACGCGGCATCTACGGCAAGGCGCACCAGTACTTCGACCAGAGCTACCTCCAGTTCAGCCTCTCGAACGGCGAGCAGTGGGCCGACGGCGGTATCGGCCACTACCCGAGCGGCGACCGCGTGTTCAACGCCAACGGCTATTCGGTGAACACCATCGCGGGGCTCGATTCGCTGCCCGCCACGGTGGACTTCTCGGGCAACCGGCCGGTCTTCACCCTGCCCTCGCAGCTCATCTCGGAGATGGGCGACATGGACAACTACGCGCTCAAGACGATCTCGTCGGAAGGCAACTACCGCCGCAAGGCCGACCTCAAGGTGCTGCGCGCCGATGGCACCTACGAGGCCAACGCGGACGTCACGGTGAGCTTCGGCGCGCGCTATTCGGAACGCTCGGTCAACAACTTCGCCTTCGATCGCGCCGCCCCGCTCTACGCCGGGAACGGCGCCAGCGACGCGTCGGGCTGCCTCGTCAAGTGGAAGGCGTTCGACGTTCCGATGAGCGATTCGAGCTGCAGCGCGGGCGATGCCTCGGGCTATTACACCGCCGGGCTCACCCGCAAGGCCAGCGATGCGAGCTTCAACAACGCGGTCAAGCTCTACAACTCGGGCGTTGCGGGCATTCCCTCGTTCTACGCGCTCGACCCGTCGGTGATGGACAACGCGCTGTCGTTCCAGAATTCGTTCTATCCCGGCAACGTCGAGGTGATGAACCCCGGTTCCTCGTTCAAGGTCGGCATCAAACAGACCTCGGGCTACGCGCAAGTCGATTTCCAGGGCGATGTGCTGGGCATTCCGGTGACCGGCAACGGCGGCTTCAAGATCATCAACACCCGGCTCGACATCACCCAGTACGTGACCGGCGACCCGCAGCCCTATGGCCTGGCCAACACGCTGGCCGGATCGGTCGAGACCAAGCGCGAATTCACCGACGTGCTGCCCGCGATCAACCTCTCGTTCGAACTTTCCTCCGACATCAAGCTGCGCCTCGCCTTTGCCAAGACGATGACGCTGCTCGACCTGGCGCAGTGGGGCGGCGGGCTCACCCCCAACTACGCGATCGACACCAGCGATCCGGGCAATCCGGTGTTCCGCGTGACCGGCGGCAGCCAGAGCGGCAACCCCGATCTCGACCCCTGGCGCGCGACCAACCTCGACGCCTCGCTCGAGTGGTATCTGGGCCGCGCGAGCATGGTGAGCCTGGGGCTGTTCTACATCGACGTCGACAGCTTCATCCAGAGCGGCAACGTCACGCGCGACGACCTGCCCGACAACGATGGCGTGGTGCGCGGCCGCACGGTCACCATCAGCACCCCGGTGCAGGGGTCGGGCGGCACGCTCAAGGGGGTCGAGGCGGGGGCCAAGCTCTCCTTCAGCGACCTGGCCTGGATGCCGGGGCTGCTCGGCAACTTCGGCATCGACGCCAATTTCACCTGGTCCCCCTCGGACTCGGGCGAGACCGACCTTGCGGGCAACAAGATCCCCTTCCAGGACAATTCCGAGTTCCAGACCAACGCGGCGGTGTTCTACCAGGACGCCAAGTTCCAGGCCCGCGTGGCGTGGAACTACCGCTCCAAGCGCGCGGTGCAGTCCGACTTCGGCGGCATCGCCGGGCTCGAACTCTACCAGGCGCCGACCAACTACGTCGACGCTTCGATCAGCTACGATGCGACCCCGTTCCTCACGCTCTACGCGCAAGGCTCCAACCTTACCGGCGAGTATGAGCACTATTACATCACCTGGACCGATGAAAACGCGTACAACAACATCTTCGAGCGCCGCTATACTGCGGGCGTACGCGTGAAGTTCTGACCGTCTCCTCCCGAGCGGGTCCCCCGCCCCTCCTCCAAACCGGCGGGGGGCCTAGCTCGGGACGGAAAGGACCAGAAGCAGGACAGGAGCGATGCACCACATGGCAAGCGATCCGATAGGCTCGATCCTGATCGTGGGCGGCGGCAGCGCGGGCTGGATGACCGCGAACCTCCTGGCGGTGCGGCTCAAGGGGCTTCCCATCGCGATCACGCTCGTCGAATCGGCGCAGATCGGCACGGTGGGCGTGGGCGAGGCCACCGTGCCCGCGATCCGCGATTACCTGCGCGCGATCGAGGTCGATCCCTTCGCGGTGATGCGCGCGAGCGAGGGCACCATCAAGCTGGGCATCGAATTTGCCGACTGGGCCAGCCCCGGCACAGCCTTCTTCCACCCTTTCGGACGCTTCGGCGTCGACGCCTTTTCGGTCCCCTTCCACCAGTACTGGCTCAAGGCGCGCGCGGCGGGCGATCCCACCCCGCTGGCCGCCTACAGCCTGCCGATCGAACTGGCGCGCACGGGCAAGGTGCTGCTGCCCCCGGACAAGCCCGCCAACGATCTGGGCCTGTTCGACTGGGCGTTCCACTTCGACGCCGCGCTGTTCGCCCGCTTCCTTTCCGCCCGCGCGCAAGACCAACTGGGCGTCCGCCGGATCGAGGGGACGGTGGCGCAGGTCGATCGCGCCGACGCGGGCGATCGCCTTGCCGCGGTCACGCTCGACGATGGGCGCCGGATCGAGGCCGACCTGTTCATCGACTGCTCGGGCTTTTCCTCCTTGCTGCTCGGCCAGGCGCTGGGCGAGCCGTTCGAGGATTGGGGCGATCTGCTGCCGTGCGACCGCGCGGTGGCCGTGGCCTCAGCGCACGGCGACGCGCTCTCCCCCTTCACCCGTTCGACCGCGCGCGAGGCGGGCTGGCAGTGGCGCATCCCGCTCCAGCATCGCGTGGGCAACGGCTATGTCTTTTCAAGCGCGCACCTGTCCGAGGACGAGGCCTGCGCGAAACTGCTCTCCCGGCTCGAAGGCGAAGCGCTGGGCGATCCGCGCACGCTGCGCTTTCGCACCGGGCACCGCACCCGTGTGTGGCGCGGCAACTGCGTCGCCATCGGGCTGTCCGCCGGGTTCCTCGAACCGCTCGAATCGACCGGGCTGACGCTGATCCAGAGCGGGATCGAACGCCTGCTCGCCCATTTCCCCGACCGCGCCTTCGATCCCTCGCTGGCCGACGAGTTCAACCGCATCACCCGCCTCGAATACGCGCGCATCCGCGATTTCCTGATCCTGCATTACTGGGCCAACCGTCGGCACGGCGAGCCGTTCTGGGACCAGTGCCGCGCCCGCGCCCTGCCCGAAACGCTCGCGCAGCGCATCGCCGCCTTCACCGGATCGGGCAAGCTGCCGCGCTTTGAATGGGATTCGTTCCAGCCGCCCAGCTGGCTCGCCCTGTTCGCCGGGTTCGACCTCCTGCCCCCGCGCCACGATCCGCTCGCCGATCGCCAGCCGCCCGAGGCTCTGGCGCAGGCCCTTGCCCGCCAGCGCGAGGCGATCGCCCGCGCCGCC
>NZ_JALHLF010000142.1 GCF_022832435.1 Novosphingobium organovorum
GCAATGGGCATTTTCTGTCACCGACGGGCTAGGGCAGACGCTTACATGTGTGTCTCCATGTTGGCCGATTCGCGGCGGGAGACGTGTCAGTTTGCACATGATTGCCCGTGGGTCGTCCAACAATGGGAGAACCGCAGAAGTCTGCCGATGACGCCGGTGACAGAAATGCTCAAGCATTGCCCGAAAAGCTTGAGCGGCGTAGTCAAATTCCGACATGATCGCGCTTCAAAATTCTAATCGGGAAGCGCCGCTCCGAGCGCGCTGACTGGCAAGGTTGAGCCTTATCCCGGTGCTTCCCCTAAACGCAGCCCTTGCCGCTGCCTTGTATCGACGCGGGCTTGCAGATACTCATCGGCGCTTGCGCCAAGAAGCGCTACGATGAACCGGCAGATCAGCGCCTTCATTTCCAGTGTAAGATTTTGCGGCTTGTGGACCCCATGCAAAGCGAAGCCCAAGGGCTCACCCATGAACATGGCTTCGTGAACAGCGGCATTGCGTAGCATCGCTAGTTCCGGCCTTGATGTTGCGCTCGTGGCCGCCCAAGCCGGAACTGGTATGCCAAACCGGTCACACATCCATTCCACTCGTGCGGTGTGCGTTATCCTGCCTTTAGGCTGATGGATCGCTTCGGCCAAAGCGAAGCAGGCATCAAATGCCGAGTACAGCAGAAGAAACCGCTCGAATTGGAGAAGCTGCGGATATTGGCCCAGGAACATGGCATGGATTGCTGCAGCTACCAGCTTGGCCCGACGCTGATCACATCGGTGCGCGAGCCAAAAGGTCTCCGCCACTTCAACACCATACTCCAAACTTCGACCGAGCAGAACAAAGTCCACCAGTTTTCCGGGCTTGATAGGCGTGGCGTCAAGAAACCCTGCCTCTGCTGAAGTCAGACGCGTTCCTGTAAAGAATGAAAGCGCCCAGAGGTGAAAAACGAGCTGGTCGTCGCAGTCGGGCGCGGCATGTCGAAACCTGTGTGTTTTGGGGAGCCCAAAGACACGCGCAGAATACGGACGTTCGAAAACTTCTCCGCCCAGCGGTTTGACGCGTTGCAGCGGCGCATAAATCCAACCGTTATCGACTAACTCGTCGCTCTCGATGTCCGCGACAGTGCGTTCAAGTTCCGGTAGCGTCTCGATCGAGATCGCCCCCGCCGTAAGGTCCAGAGGCACTGGATAATATCCGAATTGGCGTTCTGTAGCGGGCATTGCAGCCTCATGAAAATGGGGGGTGACCTGCGGAAGGTGGTCGTCCAACTGCTAAAACCGCGTTTCCGGAAGTCGTCGTTCAGCAGGACTAGGCGTTGCTCGATAGAAGCCACCTTGCAGTCACGCCACTTTTCGCACGAACAAAAGCAACGAAGCCTAGTCGAAATCGTATTCGTCGACGGATCGGTTCGCCTGCCGAATTGCAGCTGCTTCGGTGAGAAGTACCTGGCGTTGGTCAAGAGGCGTTTGAATATCTAAGCCTCTTGCCTCCAAAATGCGCGCGCCGAGCAACCGATCTTGCACCGTTTCAGCACGCACCTTCCGCCGTGCGACTTCCGCACCGTCATAGTTTTTTTGAGCGAGCGCTATTTCGGCTTCTATTCGCTGATAAGTGTCTTCACCGCCGGGTCGTGTGCGCAAATAGGTCGCGTCCCTCCGCGCCTCCTCATATCGCTTACCTCGGGCTGCTGCCAACGCACGCAGTCGGCGGACGCCGAGCGCACCTCGCGTTTGACGGTTAAGCACGGCGGTCAGCAGTTGATAGGCACCCTCGAAATCATGATCGCGATTCATCAGAATCGTTGCCGTGCGTGAATCCGCGCGTCCATCATCAAACGGCATGGCACGCAGTCGGCCAATTTCGCGCTCTGCCTCTGGGAATTCGCCTGCGGCAACGAGTATGCCAATCCTGATGTCCAGAAGAACCGGATTGCGATCAACCCGGCGCACTTCTTCTTGCAATAGCGTATCCAAGTCAGCCCATCGGCCAAGCAACTTAAGGCAAATTGCAAGATCGGCGATCACGCTGTTCATATATTTTCCGATCCTGCGTGCATCTCGAAGCAGAAGAACAGCGTCATTCAAGTTGCCGCCGGTAAGTCGAATTAGAAATGCCTCAAGATAGGCAGCCGATCGAAAGCCACGGTCCTTGATTAAATCTAGCACGTCGTTTGCGTCTGAGGAGCCGAGGCGAACCAGCGCACGCAAAAGATAGGACAGAATCTCCTCTCGGGTATTCTCATCCATTTTCATGTCGATGGCAGGCATTCCCCAAGCGACGACGCGATCAAGAGCGTGATCGTCGATGTGACGACGATCATAGGCGTCACGGACAAGGTCTTGCAGGGTCGAGGGTAGCAGGAGGCCTTTGAATTCCTTGGGGAGCGTGCCGCCCTCCAGCGCTGTCATATAGACAAAGGCGTCGAACAACTCGGCTTTCAATTCGTCGTTCTTGACTGCGGATTCCCACTCAGCCTTCAAAAACCGCGCGAAAATTGCCCGAAGTTCGGTACTCCCGTAGCCGTGCTTTCGGCGGAACATCCCACGAATGGGCGCAGAAATGAGGTAGTTGGCTCCGCTTATCTGCATGAGGCAACCGGCGATCAGAAACTCGATTGTCTCGACCATCGCCTTCTGGTCGACGCCGTGGTGGTTACAAATGATTTCGGACATCATCTGTCCATTGAGCTGCGGCACCCAGCTCAGTATCGATAAAATGTCACACTCTATCGGCTTAAGACGATCGAAACTTAGGCTTTCTGCCAATATTTCTTCTTGGATATCGTGTAGTTGCTTTGGATCACCGTCCACGACCATTGGGCCACTGTATGCGATGAGACGTGCAACAGAACGCGCCACCGTCGGATGCCCACCGATTGACTGGATCACGGTGTCGTTTGGAAGGGCCGGAGTTCCTCCGAAAATCGGGATTGTTTCCAAGATCAGTGTCCGAATATCGGGTGCCTCAAGATGTTCGACATTGACTTGTTGCACATTCTGCAGTGGCCGCAGATCCTTGAACTTCAACTGACGTCCGGAAATTAGGCAGATTTTGAGTTGGTCGTACCGCGCAGCGGCGCTCAACAATGTCGCCGCCCAGGGTTTAAGTTCGCCACGATCTTCATATAGGCCAAATCCAATGACAATCGTTACTGCTTGGCCAAGGTCCGCAAAATGGCACATTGATCGCAGAACCTCGTCGACCTGCTCATCGGTCGAAGAGTCATTGAAGGCTGCCCACGCACTTTCGAACTTTTGAAGGGAGAAATGCTCTTCCATCTCCTGACGGACGGCGCGGTAAATGTCACCTAGATCGGCATGTGCCGGGAGTTCAAACTCTGGCCCGTAATCCATTTCCGGACGTGCCGGGAAGAGGACCGGAATAAGGAGTCGTTTCACTGTCCGGCGGCCGATGCCCGCGTGCCCCGAGAAGAGAAATACGCTTGGTGCGACTTTGTTGGTGAAGGTCGCATTCTGATATTCGCGGCGCGCCTTATCGATGAGACCACCCCGACCGTGCGGCGGTAGGACCGTGCCATTTTGTTCTGCCATGCTGGCAAGTACGCCGCGCACGTAGCGGGCAATGTCTTTGGAGGTGTGACCGGCCGAGGGAACCCACCCCTCGCGCATCCAGTCCGGGAGTTTCTCACGATCGACGCCGGGCTCGACGGGGAAGACAAGATATCGAAATCTTGGGTTCTGAATTTTGTTGAGGCGTGCGCGCTCAATCTCGAATTGAACCCAAACGGAATCCACTGAAGCGCGGGATGCAAAAAGCACAAAAATGCTGCTCTCCGCTACCCGTTCCTCCATGGCAGAGATAAGATTCTCACCGTTCTCAAAGCTCTTTGGATAAAAGTAGGCCATCCCGGGTGGAATGTTGCGTTCGACGTTAGCGACAAAGTTTACGTCGACACCAGAAAGCGAAAGAAAAACAGTCGGCAGCATGGTCCCCCTGACCGGCCGATCGTGACCGGTGCGAATGCCTAGTGTAGGGGAAACTGCACTCCCGTCACAGGCTATTTCTACTAAAGATGGTCGGATTCGTCAGGCGGTAAGGAGATCAGCTTTTCAATTTTGCAATCCGGAACTCACTGGTCTTTTTTCGGCACAGGCGGTCAACGTGCGACCGGGCAGAATCGGCAACCTCTCCTGACATTCAATCAGAAATGGAGAACTCAACGGCGTAGGGACACCCAACGGTCATTCGCGTTGCAATTGTCAGTTAAGGCGAGGCGTAAATGCGTCCGTCAGCAGTTCCTAGCGGAAGCGATTGTTTCCAGATGCGTACAGATTTTTGCAGCATAACGGGTCAATTGATCCCGGCGCGGCACATCGCCGGACTCATCGACGTTGGCCTCGAACCATTCGGACAGCCAATCCTTGATGGTGTGGACCGCCGCTGCCCGATCCTTCAGGTCCAACGCGCCTAGCCGGGGATCGCCGATCAACGAGATAATTGCCTCGTCATAGCGGTACTTGGTGTTCCGGCCTGGCCCGCCTCGGCGCTTCGGTTTGCCCATCGCGAGCATTCTCTCGACATCATCGCGATGAAGATAGAGATCGGCCGGGAGGGACATCGCGGTCGGGAAGCGCAAGACCATGCCGCGATCCTTGTTATGCTCGGAGAACAGGAAGTAACGCAACCTGCCAAAAAACTGCCTGCGCTTGAGGGGAATCCGTTTCTTACGGAAGCGGGAGACAAAGTAGGCCTGCGGACCTTCCACCCGCTGCAGGTAACCCAGGACCTCGTCAAAAAGTCGGTCTGGCTCGTGGGGTAGGTTCAGCGGAGCATCCGGGATGCCCAGGCCGTACTGATTTGCTTGCCGCAAGAGGTGGGGCGCGATCGTGGCGGTCAGCATGGCCAATGTGACGTAGAAGAAAAAGCTCGTCGTATCTGGATGCCCTGCCGAGATCAGAAGACCGATCAGGAAGAGGACGGACAGAAAGCCAAACGCGAAGCTGACGACGAAGGCGACGTTGTAATATCTGGCGACGGACGGCCTGGCCTGATTGATGATGGCCGCGTTCGCCTTCAAGCCTTCGTCCAAATCGTCCGACCTGAATTGAGCCAGCACTTGCCAGAGCGGAATATCGTCGGCTTCGTCCCCGTTCGCGAAGGTCTTCCATCCTTCTCCGGGGGTGCCTGTCATCTGTTTCCTCCGTCTCGCAATTCGTCCAGATAGTCGCTCCACCATTGCGCCATTTCAACACGTTCCGGCCAATAAGCCGATTGGTTGTAGATGCGCCTGACGCTGCCTGCGACCATATGCGCAAGTGCTCGCTCGATCGCGTCAGGATTCCACTTACCGGATTCGTTCAGAAGCGAAGAGGCTGATGTGCGGAAGCCGTGGGCGGTCATCTGGTCCTTGGGAAAGCCCATGCGGCGCAATGCGGCGTTGATCGTATTTTCGCTGATCGGCCTTGCGCGCGTCCTAATCGATGGGAATACATAATGCCCGGAACCGGACAACGAGCGCATATCGGTGAGGATCGCCAGCGACTGCCGGGATAGCGGCACTGAATGGGGCTGGCGCATCTTCATCTTACCTTCCGGGATGACCCAGACCGATTTTTCGAAATTCACTTCCTTCCATTCCATATGCCTGATTTCGCCGGGCCGTTGGAAAACATGGGGCGTGAGCTTCAGGGCATACATTACGGCGGGATCACCTTGATAATCTTCGATTGCCCGAAGCAACGCGCCGAAAACCATTGGATCGGTGATTGCGGGGAAATGTTTCACCCTTGCTATTGTCAGCGCACCTATCAGCAGTTGGGCCGGGTCACGCTCGGCCCGCGCTGTTGCAACCCCATAGCGAAACACGCGGCTGGCGAACGCCCGGAGCAGATTCGCAGTCTCAAACCGGCCCCGCCGTTCATGCTTTCGTAGTTCGTGCAGTAGCTCCTGCGGCGTGATCTCCGTGATCGGGCGCCTTCCGAAATCTCCACCAAGAAGCTTCACGAACCAGCGCATCTTGGCCAACGTCGGCTCCGCCAGTCCCTCTCGCGTCTTCTTCTCAATCAGTTCCTCGGCCACGCTGGCGAAACTGTTGTTGGCACGGATGCTCGCTTCGATGCGCGCTTGCCGCTTTGCAGCATTGGGATCAATGGCATGGGCAAGTTGTCTGCGAGCAGCGTCGCGTGCCGAACGGGCCTCGGCAAGCGTGATCTCAGGATAAGACCCCAGCGCAAGTTTTCGCTCCACGCCGTTCATACGGTATTTGACGCGCCAGAGTTTGCTGCCTCCCGGATTGACCAACAGATATAAGCCCTGCGCGTCCGTGACCTTGTACGGTTTTTCCTTGGGTTTGGCTTTTCGGATTGCCGTGTCGGTCAGCGCCATTGGGGGCCTCGCTTCTGACGGGGACTCACGAGGCCCCCGAATCCGGCCCCCATCATCTGCAATCACACGCAAACAGAGGCCATCGCTGACAACCAGCGAATGACCTTAAACTAACGGAAATGCGGGGTTTTTTCAATCATCAGCACGCATCGGCTGACAAGATGTTGGAGGCCCGAGCCGGAATCGAACCGGCGTAAACGGATTTGCAGTCCGGTGCGTAACCACTCCGCCATCGGGCCTTCGGTGTGGAGGAGCGCCAGTAACAACGTCTGGCGCCTTACGCAATGGGTTTTGCAGCGGAAAGTTCGATTGGCGCGATTTCGTCGACAGGTTCGAATTCGAGGTGGCGCTGAAGCGGTGCGGCCTTGGTCAGTCGCACGCGCCGGTGCGCGCCGGGCAGGGCACCGGGCAGCGGCAGTGCGGCGATGACGGGAAGGTCGTCGAGCTGGATGGTGGCGCGTTCGCCGCGCACGTCGATGACCGTTGCCTCGAATGCGGTGCCCACGAGCGGGGCCAGCATGGTGGCTTCGGCAAGGTCGATGACCGCGCGTTCGATCTGGCCGTCGCGCGATCCGGCGCGGGCCATCACCGGGGGCAGCGCCGCGAAGGCCTGGGACAGTCGGTCAGGCAGAGGGCGGCCGTTCGCCAGCGCGAGCACGGCCTCGAGGACGTAGCGGTCGGCAAGGCGGCGCAGCGGGGCCGTGGCGTGGGCGTAGGGGGCGCCGATGGCGGCGTGCCAGGGCAGCTCGCCGG
>NZ_JALHLF010000143.1 GCF_022832435.1 Novosphingobium organovorum
CGGTCAGCGCGCTGCTCGCCCGTGGCTCGGCGGCGCGTGCGCAGGTCGAACCGCTGCTCGTCCCGGTCGAGGAATGCCGCCTGCAGCTTCCCGCGCGCGTGGGCGATTACACCGATTTCTACGTCGGCATTCACCACGCACAGGGCGTCGGCGCGCTGTTCCGGCCCGATGCACCGCTGCTGCCCAACTACAAACACATTCCGATCGGCTACCACGGCCGCGCGTCGAGCCTGCGGCCAAGCGGCACCGCGCTGGTGCGCCCGCACGGCCAGAGCCTGCCGCAAGGCGCCGCGCATCCGCGCTTTGGCCCGACGCAAAAGCTCGACTTCGAACTCGAACTCGCGCTGTGGATGGGGCGCGGCAACCCGCTCGGCCGCCCGATCCCGCTGGGCGAGGCGTTCGAGCACATGGCCGGCCTGACCCTTCTCAACGACTGGTCGGCGCGCGACGTGCAGGCCTGGGAATACCAGCCGCTCGGCCCCTTTGCGGGCAAAAACTTCCTCACCAGCGTCTCGCCCTGGATCGTCACGATGGAAGCGCTCACCCCGTTCCGCTGCGCGCAGGCCCCCCGCGCGCGCGCAGACCCGCGCGTGCCCGCCCACCTGTTCGACGAGGGCGATCAGGCGGGCGGCGCGCTCGCCATCGAACTGGAGGTCACGCTGTCGAGCGAGGCGATGCGCGCGGCGGGCGCGGCGGCGCTGACACTCGCCACCACCGATGCGCGCGAGATGTACTGGACCTTTGCGCAGATGGTCGCCCACCACACCGCCAACGGCTGCCCGCTCGAGCCGGGCGACGTGCTGGGCACCGGCACGATTTCAGGCCCCGCGCCCGGCGCCAAGGGCTCGCTGCTGGAACTGACCGCGAACGGCGCGCAGCCGATCACCCTGCCCGGCGGCGAAACGCGAAGCTTCCTCGAAGATGGCGACGAGGTGACCCTCCACGCACGCCTCACCGCGCCCGGACGGCGCACGATCGGGTTCGGCGCCTGCCGCGGCATCGTGCGGCCAGCGGCTCTGGTTTGAGGGGATTGACCTAAGATCTTTGATTCAAGGGGTTAACACCCCTTGACCCCAAACTGTCCAGCGCATCGCTGTCGCGCTACGGTGGCTGCGAAAACGGCCCCGGACAGTTTTGGGAGCCCGAGAGCGATGGCCCTCGGAACATTCTCTTCCCTCTTCTTCTAGTGGATTGATTTTGACATTTGCATCCCCTGGCGGCTGGGATGGGTCTGCAAATGTCAAAATCGTAAAATCCACTAGAATCAAATGAATGCTAGTGGTTCGAAGAGATTCTGACATTTGAGCGCGCCCTCTCCGATAGGGTATCAAATGTCAGAATCGAACCACTANGTAAAATCCACTAGAATCAAATGAATGCTAGTGGTTCGAAGAGATTCTGACATTTGAGCGCGCCCTCTCCGATAGGGTATCAAATGTCAGAATCGAACCACTATTGCGGCGCAGGTGCCCCCGCCAGCCGCTCGGTCTCGGCCGCGAAGCGCCGGGCGAGCACCGCGCAGACCATCAGCTGGATCTGGTGGAAGAACATCACCGGCAGGATGATCGCGCCCATCTGCGCGGCCGGAAACAGCACCGCGGCCAGCGGGATGCCGCTCGCCAGGCTCTTCTTCGAACCGCAGAACAGCATCACGATGCGGTCCTCGCGGCTGAAGCCGAGCGCGCGGCCCAGCACCCCGATCGCGCTCATCACCACCGCCAGCATGGCAAGCGCGATGACCACGATCAGCGCCAGTTCGCCAAGGGTCACCTTGTGCCACAGCCCGTCAAGCACGGCGGCGCCGAAGGCGGTGTAGACCACCAGGAGGATCGAGCCGCGATCGACGTAGCCGACCAGCTTCTTGTGGCGGTGGACGAAAGGCCCGATCACCGGGCGCATGAGGTGCCCGGCGACGAAGGGCAGGAGGAGCTGCGAGGCGATGGTGATGATCGGGTCGCTCGAGATGCCCTGCGTCTTGCCGGTGATGAGCAGCGCGGTGAGCAGCGGGGTCACGAAGATCCCCGCCAGGTTCGAGAACGAGGCCCCGCACACCGCCGCCGCGACATTGCCCCCCGCGATCGCGGTGAACGCGATCGAGGACTGCACGGTCGAGGGCAGCAGGGTCAGGAACAGGAGCCCCGTGCCCAGCCCCGGATCGATGCCGGGCAGCGCGCGCAGCGCCAGCCCGATCAGCGGGAACAGCCCGAAGGTCACGGCCATCGTCGCGGCGTGCAGCTTCCACGCCTTCGCGCCCGAGACGATCGCCTCGCGCGAGAGCTTGGCGCCGTGCAGGAAGAACAGCAGCGCGATGGCGACATCGGTCACCCGATCGGCGATCGGTGCCCAGATGCCTTGCGCGGGCAACAGGCTGGCGAGCAGCACCGTGCTGAGCAGGGCCAGGACATAAGGGTCGAGATTGAGGCGCTTGACGAGACTTTGCATGGGGGCATGCCTTAGCCGCTCGCGCGCGGGCGCACCATAGGGCGCAGACGCCCGAAAACTTGGCCCTGTGCGCCGCCCTCCCGCATCGCGGTCAGGCCTGGGAAAGAGCCGCAAAGCGGGTTTGCCTGCCCGCCCCCGGCCTCATCCGCTTAGAGCCAGCCCGCCGTGCGGTACCAGTCGGCGGTGGCGCGCAGGCCCTCGCGGGTGTCGACGCGCGGCTGCCACAGGTGCGCGGGCACCGCCTTGTCGGGCGAGACGACCCAGTCGGGATGGCTGAAATAGGCCGCGCGGTCGGCGGTCATCTTGGCCTTGGTGCCACGAAAGAAGCGGTCGAGCCCGGCCACCCGGTCGAGCGCCTTGCGCGACAGGCCCAGAACCTTGACCCGCCGCCCCATCGCCCGGCCGATCGCGCGGGCCATCTCGACGTGCGGCCAGCCGCCCGGCGTCGCATCGTCGGGCTCGAAGGTGCGCCCCAGCACCGCGTCGGCCGGCGGCACGAGCGCGACCAGCAGGCGGGCCAGATCCTCGACATGGATCATCGAGGCGTTCCCTTGCGCCGGGACCGGGACCAGCCCCCACTTGGCGGCGCGGAACAGCTCCATCATTTCCTTGTCGCGCGGGCCATAGATCGCCGGAGGGCGCACGATGGTCCAGCCCAGCGTGCTTGCCTTGAGCAGCTTTTCGGCCTTGGCCTTCGAGGCGCCATAGGCCGAGAGCTGCGGCTCGCGCGCGGAGAGCGAGGAGACGAAGACGAAACGGTGCACCCCGCCCGCAACCGCCGCCTCGATCAGGTTGAGCGTGCCGGTGACGTTGCCCGCCTCGAACCCGGCGGCATCGGGCGCGTTGGTCACGCCCGCGACGTGGACCACGGCTTCGGCGCCGCGCAGCAGTTCGGCCAGCGCCGCGCGGTCGGCCAGATCGCCCGCGACCCAGGTGACACCAGGGCGCGGCGCCTGTTCACGGCGCGCCAGCGCGCGCACGGCGTAGCCCGCCGCCAGCGCCTGTTCGAGCAGGCACTGGCCAACGAAACCCGTCGCGCCGGTCAGCGCGATGGTGGGGCCTTGGGATGGCATCTTCTTTCCGGTCCTTCAGAACTGGCCGCGCGCCCGACGATCAGGCGACCGGGGGGACATACTTGATCGACATGAGGTCGCGATGAACGACCGAGGAGCGCGGCGAATAGCCCAGCACCGCCTGCTGCTGGTTCGAGTGCAGCCGCCGGATCGCGTGGATTTCCTTGGCGTCGTATTCGGCCAGACCATTGGCGATGACGGTCCCTTGCGCGCTCACGATCGAGACCGGGTCGCCGCGCCGGAAGCGCCCGTCGACATCGATCACGCCCTTGGCGAGCAGGCTCGCGCCTTCGTGGACGAGCGCCTTCATCGCGCCATCATCGACGATGATCTTGCCCTTGGTGCGCAAGCGACCGCCCAGCCACACCTTGCGCGCGCCCGGCTTGCTCGCGCCGCGGCGGCGGCGCGGCAGGAACAGCGTGCCGATGCCTTCCCCGGCGCCCGCACCGGTGCCCATCATGCGCTCGACCGGACGCTCGCAAAAACCGTTGCCGATGGCCACGCACGCCCCCGCGATAGCCGCGATCTCGACCGCCTGGAGCTTGGAGACCATGCCGCCCGAGCCCATCCCCGAATTCGATTCGGTGCTGGCCATGGCCTTGATTTCAGGGGTGATGCCCTTGACCACCTCGAGCCGGGTGGCACCGGGCTCGCGCGGGTGGCGATCGTAGAGGCCGTCGATATCGGACAGCAGGATCACCGAACTCGCGCCCGAGGCCTGCGCGACGCGCGCGGCGAGGCGGTCGTTGTCGCCGAACTTGAGCTCCTGGGTGGTGATCGAATCGTTCTCGTTGATGACCGGCACCACCCCCGCATCGAGCAGCCGCTCGATCGTCGCGGTGACGTTGAGATAGCGGCGGCGATCTTCCAGGTCCATCAGCGTGACGAGCATCTGCGCGGCGGTAAGGCCGTGGTTTTCCAGCAGTTGCGCCCACATGCCCGAGAGCGTGATCTGGCCGACCGCGGCCGACGCCTGCGCATCGGCGAGCGAGCCGCGCCCGCCCTTATCGAAGCCCAGCTTGCGCGCGCCTAGCGCGACCGCGCCCGAGGACACCACGATCACGTTCTGCCCGCGCCGACGCGCTTCGGAAATCTCGCCGACGAGGCTGTTGAGCCAGACCGTGCGCACCCCTTCGTCATCGACGAGCAGCGAGGAGCCCACCTTGATGACGAGACAGGGATTGAGTTCAGGATCGGCGAGGTCGGCGAGTTTGGTAATAGGCATGGGCTCGGCTTCTAGAAGAAATGGGCCAGTGTGCAAAGGTGGGCTCTGGACGAACCGGCCCGCGGGCCGATCCGATGGGCGCGCCGAACCGGCCCGCCGCCCCCTGCATGAGCGCCAAACAACGCGCCTCAGCGCGATTGGTTCCACAACAACCGGGTCGAGACCGCGTAGAGCACGAAGAAACCGACATTGAGCACCCCCGCGTAGACCCAGTTCGAAAGCGGCGCGGGCAGCACTGCCATGAGCGCCCCCGCGACCAGCAGCGGCACCAGCGGATTGAGGATGAGCGCGGCCTTGCGCGGGTAGGCGGTCCCCCCGCGCGCAATGACGACGCTGGACAGCAACACTCCCGCGCCCACCGTCAGCACCGCCGCAAGCCAGGCGATGCGCACCATGCCATCGAAGCGCGCGCCAAGGTCGAGCAAGGCGCCGTGCGCCGCCACCGGCACCTCGGGGATCAGTGCATAGACCATCGCGGGATAGTAGAACGCGGCGTGCCCCAGCGGCGAAATCGCGTTGCCGCACAGCATCAGCGCAAAGGCCAGCCCCGGCAGCCAGCCGCCCGCCGGGCGCAGGCCCTGCCACAGGTGCCAGCTTCCCAGAAGGTAGAGCGGCACCGCGAAATTGGGGATCAGCGCGCCCGCCGCCAGCCGCCCTTCGCCCAACCCCAGCATCAGCGGCAAGGCGCCGAAGGGAATGCGCGGCGCATAATCGCGCAGCAACAGGGGATAGGCCTCCACCCGCGCCGCGCCGCCCACCAGCAGGACATCGCCCAGCGCCCAGAGCACGGCCCCCGCCATCGCCCCGAGCCCCGACAGGCGGATGGCCGTTCGCTTTTGCATTCGCCGCGCTCCTCGTTGTTCATGAGAATGCGACTTAGTTGCAAATCTGGACGTCCGTGCCAAGGGTGACGTGGTTCGATACGCCTGAGCAAATGGGGCGCAAGCTTGCGGCAACGTTTCGCGGCTTCAGGTGATGAAGGAAGGGAGATTCAAGGGGTTATTCCCCCTTGACCCCGGACTGTAGAGGGCTGTCGGCGCGGTCGGGCTGGCGTGCCAAGGACGGTTGGCGCGACCAAACGATCCGGCGCGGCCCGGAGCCGCCACTTACAGGAAATTCTCCAGCACCAGATCGACCGCGCGCCGCGCGCCCGCGCGTTCGACCACCAGCGCGAGGCGCGTACCGGCCGGTTCATAGACGGCCTTGACCAGCCGGTCGAAATCCGCGCCGACGAGCCGGTCCCCCGGCGCGATCCCCGCTGCCTCGGCCGGGCTGGCCGCGCCGACCACCGCGACCTTCACGTCTTTCCCCTTGCCCTCGCGCTCGACCCAGAAGCCCGCGCGGTTGTAGTCGCGCTGGCGCGGCGCGGCGCCCGCCGGGTTGAAGCGCAGGAAGACCGCCTTTTCGGCCGGGTCGGTGGCCAGCGCGAAGAAGCGCAGGATCGGCAGGCCGACGATGCCGTTCTCCGCGACCGGGAAGTCGGCCTCCTCACGCAGTTCGACGATCAGCCCCTTGAGATCGACCCCGGCAAGCGCCAGTTCGGGCGCGCGCATCATCCGCGCGGTGCCATAAGGCGGGGCCGGGGTCCAGCGCGGCGCGTCCCACGACAGCCCCGCCTTCTGCGCCGCCTTGCGGTAAAGCCGCAAGGCTCCGGGCATCCCGGTATCGAGCAGGCAGCGGCAGGGCTCCCCGCCGAGGTCGATGTCGGCCTGAAGGAAGGACGAGCCGTAACGGTTGCGGCTCGCCAGAATGGCCTTGTCGTAGCGCACCCAGCCGGTGCGATCGGGCGCCGTGTCGCGGTAGACCCGCCACTCGCCCGCCGCCAGATCAAGCTCGCTGGGCAAGGTGCTGAGCACGCCCGCCGCCAGCGAGCCGACCGCGCCCTGCCCGAAATTGAAATCCCTGACCCCGGCAAAGGCCGCCTCGCCCTGGCGCACCGCGCCGCCAAAGCTGAGGTCGGTGACCTTGTAGACCGGATAGGCCAGCTTGCCCACGGCGAGGCTGAGGCGGGTGTCGCCCAGGTAATCGAGCCCCAGCCCCTTGGCCATCTTCATCGACAGGAGGCCGATCGTCCCCCCGGTGTCGAGCACGAAGGGCCAGGGCCCCTTCCCGTCGAGCGTGCAATCGACCAGCACGCGCGAACCCTCCACCCGCACCGGCACGCGCAGCGGGTCGGCGCGCGCGGGCGCCGCCA
>NZ_JALHLF010000144.1 GCF_022832435.1 Novosphingobium organovorum
CGCCCCGGTCGGCCGCCAGCTGGCGCAGCGCCGGGCCCGAATGGACCAGCGCCCCCTTCGACACGGCCACCGCCGCGCGGCCCGCGCCCAGTTGCGCGGTGAGGTAGCCAAGCGCCGGGCCGCCGGTGGCAAAGTCGGTCGGCCCGGTCTCGAACAGCACGTCGGGCGCGACCTCGCCGAGAAAGTCCGCTCCGGTCCGCCCCGCTTCAAGCGGTGCCTCGCGATCCCCTATCCCGCCGGGCGCGAAAAGCCCGCCGCGCGAACCACAGACCGCGACCAGCCGCACCTCGGCTTGGTAAAGCGCGGCGTAGCGGGCGCTGCGCGCGTCCAGCAGGCGGGCGATCTGGCGCCCGATCCCGCCGTAACCCGCGATCGCCACGGTGACGCGGCGAAGCGGCGCGCCGGTGCTACTTGGCAAAGAGCTGGCCCATGTCGGCAAAAGCCTTGATCTCGATCGCGTTACCCGCCGGGTCCTTGAAGAACATCGTCGCCTGCTCGCCCGGCAGGCCCTTGAAGCGCACGTAAGGCGCGATGACGAATTCGGTGCCCGCCGCGGTCAGCCGGCCGGCCAGCGCCTGCCATTCGGGGATCGAGAGCACGATCCCGAAATGGCGCACCGGAACCCCGTGCCCATCGACCGCGCTGGTCTTGACCGCGCCGGTCTCCTCGGGCGCGAGGTGGGCCACG
This sequence comes from Novosphingobium organovorum, assembly GCF_022832435.1. Lineage (GTDB taxonomy): Bacteria > Pseudomonadota > Alphaproteobacteria > Sphingomonadales > Sphingomonadaceae > Novosphingobium > Novosphingobium organovorum. Next base: position 688 of record NZ_JALHLF010000144.1, read on the forward strand.
ATCTGATGGCCGAAGAAATCGAAATCGACCCAGTCCTCGCTCGAACGCCCTTCCGCGCAGCCCAGAAGATCGAGATAGAACGCGCGCGCCGCGTTCAGATCGTCAACCGGGAAAGCAAGGTGGAACGGGTGCGTGACGGCCATGGCGATAAGCTCCGAAACAAGAATGCGCGCGAAGGGGTGCGCCGTGGCGGCCCGCCCCTTCGCGCGCACATCTGGAACAGTCCTTGGCCCGGCGCAAGCGCTCTTGGCCTACTTGCCCGCTGGCACCGGTTCCGCTGCGGCGCCCGGTTCGGCCTGGGGCGGCGTCCAGCCCAGCCCGAGCGCCTTTTGCACCGCGATGTAGTCGATCGTGAGCTGGGCGCGGGCCTGTTCGACATTGGCGTCCGCGTTGATCGCCTGACGTTCGATGTCGAGCTGGTCGATCAGGCTGCTCGTCCCCGCCTTGGTGCGCTGCGCGTTGAGGCTGGCGGCCTTGTGCGCGCTTTGCTGCGCGCTGGCCAGCTGGGCCAGCTGGCGGCGCGTGGCGCCAAAGCGGGCAAGACTGTCCTCGGCGTCCTGCAACCCCTTGAGCACGGCCTGGCGGTATTGCGCCTCGGCCTGGTCGCGCTGCGCCTCGGCTTGCGTGACCTGCGCCTTGCCTTTCCCGAAATCGAGCAACGGCCAGCTCAGCTGGGGCATGATGAGCGCCACGAGGTTATTGGGGTCGAACACGTCGCCAGGGCTCGTGCCGCCGATGCCCAGGACGCCGGTGAAGCGGATGCCGGGCATACGCTGCGCCTCGCGCACGCCGACCATCGCCGTGCTCGCGGCGAGTGTGCGCTCGGCGCTGCGGATGTCGGGGCGGTTGGCGATCAGACGCGCCGGATCGCCGATCGCGACCTCAGCGGGCGGCAGCGGCACGGGGCGTGGCGCGTCGAGCTGCGCGTCGAGCGCGCCGGGAACCTGTCCTGTAAGGATCGCCAGCGCGTTCTTGTAGAGCAGGACCTGGGTTTCGAGCGGCACGTTCTGCGCCTCGGTCCCGGCGAGCTGGCCTTGCAGGCGTTCGATCTCGAGCTGCGAGGCGGTGCCCGCTGCCAGCCGCTGGCGGTTGAGTTCGAGCGCGCGGCGCTGGCGTTCGACCGAGGCCTTGTTGAGCGCGACGCGCGCCTGCGCATCGCGCAAGTTGACGTAGCTTTGCGCGACCTGCGCGCTCAGCGCGACTTGCGCATCGGCAAGATCGGCGTAGCGCGCGCCCACCGTCGCCGCGCTCGCCTCGATCCCGCGACGCTTGCCCCCGAACAGGTCGGGCTCCCACGAGGCGTTGGCACCGATGTTGTAGAAATCGAGCGAAGTGCCCCCGCCCGACGAACCCGAATCCTCGTCCGAGGACGAGCCGAGGTCGAGCCCCGGCGCTTCGGCATGGGCGTACATCGCCATGGGCGAGACGCTGGGCGCGAGCCCTGCCTTGCCCTCGCGCAGCTTGCCGCGCGCCTCGCGGATGCGCCCTTGCGCCAAATCGATCGAGGGGCTGTGCGCCAGCGCGTCATCGACGAGGTGGGTCAACAACGGGTCGTCCAGCCCCTCCCACCAGCGTGCGACGCCCGGTGCGCTGGTCAGCGCCGGGTCGCTGGCGCGCACGAAGCGGGCCGTGTCCGAGGCGCCCGCAAGCTTGGGCGGGCCAGCGTAGTCAGGCCCCATGGTGCAGCCCCCGACAAGGCAGGCCAGCATCACCGGGGCGGTCAGGAGGAGCGCGCCGGAGGGCGCGAACGGGCGGCGAACCATCAATGCATTGCTCCTGTGGGGGCGTCCTTCGGCAAGGGCTTGAGCAGGAACACCAGCGGGAAGACCAGCACCGTCACAAGGCTCATGGCGAAGAAGATATCGATATAGGTCATGACCAGGGCCTGACCCTGAATGCTCTGGCCGAGCATACGGATGCCCGCAGCCGGGTTGCCCAGCGCGTGGCCCAGCCCCGAGACATAGTCCTGGAGCGATGGCGAATTGGCGTTGAGCGAGGATTCGATGCGGCGTTCGTGCAGCCACAGGCGGTTCTGCTGGAGGATCGAGATCCCCGCCAGCGCGAAACTGCCGCCCAGGTTGCGCATGGCGTTGAACAGCCCGGAGGCATCGCCAGCATCCTCGGGCGGCACCGACTGGACGCAGGCCTGGCTCAGGAACAGCATGCCCAGGATCGTGCCGACACCGCGCAGAAGCTGCGAATCGGTGAACTGCGCGCCGGTCGAGAAGATCGTCAGATCGGTCTCCATCCACGCCGACACCCCCATCGCCAGCATCCCCGTGCCCACCGCCAGACGAATGTCGACATAACGGATGAGCAGCGGCACGAAGGGCATCATCATGATCGAGGGAATGCCCGAAAGCAGCACCACCTTGCCCGATTGCAGCGCGTTGTAATCGGCGATCGCGGCGAGAAACTGCGGAATCGCATAGGACGTGCCGTAAAGCACCACGCCCAGCGCAATGCCCATCGTCGCCACCGCGCCGAACTGGCGGTCGAGCAGCAGGCTGAGCTTGATGACCGGCCGCTTGGCGACGAACTGCCCGGTCAGCAGCAGCGCGAAGCCCAGCGCGCTGAGGCCCGCCATGTAGCGGATCAGTTCGGATGCGAACCACTCCTCGCGCGCGCCTTCTTCAAGGAAGACGGTAAGACAGCCCAGCCCGAGCGCAAGACCGGCGATGCCCAGCCAGTCCGCCTCGCCCAGAAGTTCGAAGCGCGGCTTGTCGGCGGGCAGCGCGACCAGCAGCAGCGTCAGCAGAATGACCGAGATCGGCACATTGAGAAAGAAGGCGTAGTGCCACGACACGTTCTCGGTCAGCCAGCCGCCGACCAGCGGGCCGAGCAGAGGCCCCAGGATCGCGACGATACCGAACGCGGCCGTGCCGATCGATTGCTGGTGGCGCGGCAGGCGCTGGGCGATGATGGTCTGCGCGGTCGGGATCAGCGCCCCGCCGGTGAACCCCTGCCCGATACGCCCTACGACCATCATGCCCAACGAATTCGACAGCCCGCAAATCACCGAGAAGATAGTGAACAGCGTGACCGCGATGAGCAGGAAGGTACGCAGGCCGAACATCCGCTCGAGCCAGGCCGAGAGCGGGATGATGACGATCTCGGCCACGAGATAGGCGGTGGCCACCCAGGCCCCCTCGGTCCCGGTCGCGCCCAGCTCGCCCTGGATCGTGGGCAGCGCCGAGTTGACGATCGAGATGTCGAGCGTCGCCATGAGCGCGCCCAGCGTTCCGGCCGCCACCGCGAGCCAGGCGCCAAGGTCCGCGTTGCGTGGCCGCGTAGGCGCCGGAGGCGAAGCCGGGTTTGCGACGCTTGCCACGTCAGTTCCCCTGCTTGGCCTCGATCGCCTTCTGGTCGTCCTCGATCTTGCCGAGATCGCCCTTGGCGCTACGCGTATCCACCGTCACGGTGACCGAAAGACCCGGCACCAGCAGCTTGCGCGCGCTGGCCGGAGCCTCGATCGCCAGGCGCACGGGCACGCGCTGGACGATCTTGGTGAAGTTGCCCGTGGCGTTTTCGGGCGGCAGGATCGAGAACTGCGCGCCGGTGCCCGGCGAGAGGCTTTCCACCCGCCCGTCGATCTCGGTGCCGCCCAGCGCGTCGACCGCGATCTTGGCGGGCTGGCCGGGGCGCATGAGCGCGAGCTGGGTTTCCTTGAAGTTGGCGGTGACATAGAGCTTGGTCAGCGGAACGACGGACATGAGGCGCGTGCCGGCCTGGACGAACTGGCCGGTCTGCACCGTCTTGTCGCCCACCCGGCCCTTCATCGGCGCGGTGACGAGCGTGGCACCGCGATCGACGTCGGCGGCATCGAGCTGGGCCTTGGCCCCCTGCCCTTGCGCCTCGGCCTGACGGACCTGCGCCTCCATCGTGGCGACACGGCGCTGCTGGAGCACCAGCGCGGCCTGCTGCTGGCGGACCTGCTCGGCCGACTGGCGCGCGGCAAGACGCAGCTGGTCGAGCTGGTCCTTGCGTTCCGCACCGCTGGCGACGAGTGGGGTGTAGCGCGCCACTTCGGCGGTGTCGTGCGCGGCCTTGGCGCGGGCCGAGGCGAGCTGGGCCTGAGCCTGCTCGATCGCGGCCTTCTGCTCCGAAATGGAGGCTTTGGCGTTCTCCATCGCCGCGTTCGCCTGCGCGATCTGCGCCTGCGCCTGGGCCACCTTGGCATCGTAGTCGCGCGCGTCGATCCGCACGAGCGGGGTTCCCGCCTCGACGTCCTGGTTGTCCTGGACCAGCACTTCCTTGACGTAGCCGCTCACCTTGGGGGCGATCGCCACCGCGTCGGCCTGGATCTGGGCGTCGTCGGTTTCCTGGAAATACTGGCCATAGGTCTTGTAGCGCGCGAACCACACGCCCACGCCGATCACGATGAGGATCAGGCCGATCAACAGGTTGCGCTTGGCCGTCGCGGACAGGCCCTTGCGTTTGGCGTCGGGGGCTGCGGCTTCGACCGACGAATTGTCCTGCATCGGCTCGTCCTGGGGACCTTGCCCGGTGCGATCACTTTCCATTGCGTTCACTGACTCCATTGGGCGGCTGGGCACCGCAGGTCCGGTCCGGCGCCCGTCGCCCGGCGCGCCGGGAAACAGGCCGTGCGGCGCACCACACACGAGACCGAAAGGGGGGCATGAAAGGGGGCGCGGACACAACGTCCAACGCAGATAGAACACGGCTCCGGAGCTTGCTTCGCCTGCAAGACAGGCGTAAACTCGCGCTTAACGAAAAAAGAAGCGGAGAGGTTCCTGTGGAGCACTACGACCCGTCCTTCGGGCGATGCCCGTTCGTGCAGCTGTGCGGCGCCAGCGCGGCAGCCCTGCTGGTTTTCCTGGGTGTCTTGCAACTGGTCGGATGACCCGCCGGGCCGAGCGTCCCGTAAAACGGCTTGGACACGCATCGTAACATCTCATTGACGTGCACCATGACGCGCCGCGGCCGGTTGCGCCAGCCACATTGCGCCATGCTACCATGGCATGTCGAACCGAATATACTAAGCAAGGTTACTTTGCAAGCGGCGTCATCACGGCTGAACGATGGAAAGGCGTCGCAATATCGCTCGGGGTCGGCTTCCTGAACGGCGCCATCGATGCACAGGTCGCCCCCTGCCCCAAAGTTTGCCGTGCAGTTTCGATCATGATCTCGATCTTAGCGATCACCGCGTGAGAGCGTCGTACCGCGAGACGATGACTATCAGTACCGAGTGAACGCCAGACCTGCGCCTTCCCGATGACCGAAACAAGGTCTGCCGGAACATGCTTTCGGACGTGGAAGCCACCTCGGCTCCCTATCGCGTCAAATCGCTGTCGAACGACTTGGATGGGCGCATGGCAGAATTTCAGCACACGCCCCATTGCGGACTTCCGCTTCGGCGCTAATCTGGTCGGAATGTGGCAGGCGACATGGCGCTGGATAAAGCGCGGCACTTTAGCAGTCATTGCGTTCTTAGCGCTTCTTGGTGTGATCTTTTGCTTGTTTGTGGCGTACGAAAAGCATCGCCTCGCCCAATTCAGCAGAACCTATGAACGTCCTTTGTCCGAGGATTTACGGACTGTTCAATATGCCGAGCCTAACGGAATGCTCGCTCGTTTAAAACCCGTACAAGGTACCGATAATCTTAGGTTCGCTGCAATCCCATCGTTCGGAAAAAGGTGGTTCGCGGTTTCGGTCAGCGTCATTAAAGGCCAAGGAGTTGGGGAAGCCGTCGTGACAAGTCCGGATGGCGACGTCATCCGACATGAGGCGTTCGTGCTGCCGAAGTCTGAGCTGCTTCTTTTCCTTAATCAATGGGACGAGGTAGTGGATGGCTACTCCGGCGAGGGTCGCAGCCTTACGGACGGGACTCTTCTTGCGTTTGAACGTCGCCATGGTCCCCATATCACGTCGGGCATGGGGAATTCCCCATGCCATTATGATGTCTTGGGGGACTGGGCGGCCCAAACATTCGAGCAGTACGTCCCTGAAATGCAGGATTTACGTCAACCGAGCCTTGCCATGTTGCTGAAAACTCGTTTCTGCAACCCATCGATTTTTGATCTGCGCTAACGCCTGCTTCCCGCCCTTCACCGTCGGTCGTTCAGGTCGGCAAGGGAGACCGGACGGTCGGTTCTCTGGCGCGTCAAATCGCCCCTCGAGCGACCGACTAGGGCGCGTGGCAGAATTTCAGCACGCGCCCCATTGCCGACATCTGACTACCGTGTCACGCTTGGCTGACGAGCATGGAAAGGCG
>NZ_JALHLF010000145.1 GCF_022832435.1 Novosphingobium organovorum
AATGCGAATTTTGCGGCACCAGCCCACGCCCCCACCCGACCTCCCGACTAATGTACACTTTCGCGGGAGGTCGGGTGGGGGCGTGGGCCGGTGCCGAACTTTTGGATCGGGCTCTTAGGCTGCGTGGTTGGCGAGCGGTACGCTGTCCGCTCACCCCGTTTGGTCAGGTGACTGCGTTCCCAGGCCTTCTGCCCCTACCGCAGGTGGGAGGGGCAGCGAGACTTACAGCGCCGCAGGCGCTGCTAGTCGCAGCGGGGTGGGGCAAGCCCACCATCCGCAACCGGACGATAGAATTTGCCCAAACCACCGAGCGCGTTTTCGAACGAGGTGGACCACGAAGTGGCTCGAAAAAAAGCGTGAAAGAACAACGCTTCTTGAACGGCCGATCGGATGCAATCCGATCGAACACCGCTCTAGGCGAATTTCCGGCGCGCGGCGGCGAGCGACGGGGGCTCGGGGCGGTCCTCGGCGGTGAAGGCGTCGCGCAGACCTTGTCCCAGCGCGGTTACCACGGGAACCACGCCTGCCCAGATCGGCAGATCCTGATCCGCGATGTCATCGGCCGGAGGGCCGTTGCGGATCTTGGCGCTGGCGTGCTCGATGGTGATGGCGATGACGCCGGTGGCCTTTTCTTCCTGCGCGTTCATCGCGCGTACTTCCCCGCTGCGGCCGGGCAGGAGATGGTCGAGGATGGCGTCGAGCGCGCGGGCCTTTTCCGCACCCGAGACGCGCCGGGCCGTGCCGTGGATCACCGCGCTTTCGTAATTGACCGAGTGGTGCAGCCCCGAGCGCGCGGCAACGAGGCCGGTGAGGCGGGTCACTTCGAGGCAGACGGGCGCTTCATCGAGCCGGGCTATGCGGGTCTTGGAGGCGCCGTGGAGGTACACCACCGCGCCCACGCGGGCAAAGGCCATGGGCATCACCATCGGCCGTCCTTCGGCGATGAAACCGACGTGGGCGACCATCGCGCGGTCCACAATGGCGTGGATCACGCCCTCGTCGTAAGAGGCGCGCCGGGGCTGGCGGGCATGGGCGTAGCGTGGGGTCATCGGGCAAACTCCGGTTGGGGACCCGGCGCGTTCTAGATTTTGAGTGGCTTTGGGAAATATCCAGTTTAAGCTGATTTGATGAGTCCAGATGCGCTCAGCTCGCTGGTGAGCCCCGATCCGGCCGCACCCGATCCTCTGCCGGTGCAGATCCACCGCGCGGTGCTGGCCGCGATTGCCGATGGGCGCCTGCCCGACGGCACGCGGTTGCCTTCTACGCGCAGCGCGGCACAAGCGCTCGGCCTGTCACGCATCACGCTGACCACCGCCTACGATCTTCTCCGCGCCGAGGGCGTGCTGGCGATTGCGCGGGGCCGTGCGCCGGTGATCGTGGCTCCGCGCGGTTCGAGCGGCGCGCGGGGCGACATGGGCCGCTCGCCCGAACCCTCACCGCGCGGGCGGGCGCTGGCGCGCGATTTTCGGGTCGAGAGTTTTGTCACCAACGCCGGTGCGCTGCGTCCCGGCGTGCCCGCCGAGCATCTCTTCCCGCGCGAGGAATGGGGCATGGCGCTGCGCCGGGCGGCGCGGCGCAGCGGGGGCGAGGATGCGGCCTATGGTTCGACCCATGGCCTTGCCGCCTTGCGCGCGGTACTTGCCGAGCGGCTGCGCGCGGATCGGGGCCTGGCGGTCGACCCGGAATGCATTCTGGTTACCACCGGCACGCAAGGCTCGCTGTCGCTGCTGGCTCAGGTCATGACCCAGGACGGGGACTGCGCGGCGATGGAGGACCCCGGCTTTCTGGGCGCGCGCGCCGCGTTCGAGGGGGCAGGGCTCAGCGTTGCGCCGATCCCGGTCGACGATCAGGGGCTGGTGGTGGAGGCGCTTCCCGCCGCGGCGCGGCTGATTTTCGTGACACCCTCGAACCAGTATCCGCTCGGCTGCCGGATGAGCCTTGAACGCCGCCTCGCGCTCGTGGCCCACGCCCGGCGGCACGACGCGCTGATCCTCGAGGACGATTACGAGAGCGAGTTTCTCTGGCGCGGGCGGCAGGTCGCCACGCTCGCCGCGCACGCGCCCGCGCAGGTGGCCTATCTCGGCTCGGCGGCGAAAGTCCTGATGCCCGCGCTGCGTATCGGCTGGATCGTCGCACCGCCCGAGCTGGTGCCGGCGCTGCGGCTTGCCCAGCGCAACCTCGGGCTGATGGCGAACCTGCACACCCAGCGCGCGCTCGCCGAAGTCATGCTCTCGGGCCGTTACCGCGCGCATGTGCGGCGCATGGCGCGCGCATACGAGGCGGCCGGAAACGCGCTGGCGCACGCGCTCGAAGGCATCCCCGCGATCGAGGTGCGCGCGCCCGATGGCGGGGTGCAGCTGGCGCTGCGCTTTCGCGACGGGCGCGACGAGACCGCGATTCTTGCCGCGCTTGGCCGCGCCGGCTTTCGTCCGGCCCGCCTTTCGGCCTATGCGGCGGGAAGGATGACCGGGTTGATCGTCGGCTTCGGGGACGCCGGGGAGCGGACGATCACCCGTTTTCGCGCGGCGCTCTTAAGGGCGCTGGACGCGGCCTAGCGCAGCGCTCTGGCGAAAAAGGCGCTGAGCCTGTCATCATCGCTCATCGCGACGTTGAAGCGCATGTAGTCGCCCCAGATGCCGCTGGCACTGAACACGTTGCCGGGCGCCAGCACGATACCCTCGGTGAGCGCGGCGCGCGCGACTTTCGCGGCATCGCGGCCATCGGGCAGCCGCCCCCACACGAAGGGGCCGCCGGTGGGCTCCAGCCAGGGTTCGATACCGTGTCGGCGCAGGCGCGCGATCGTCGCGGCGCGCGCACGGGCGAGCCGCGTGCGCACGCCTTCGATATGGCGCCGGAAACCGCCATCGGTCAGCACCGCATGGACCAGCCCGGCGCTGAGCGGGTTGCCCGACATCGCGGTCGCCACGCGCAAGTCGGCAAGCGCCTCGATCCAGTCGGGCCGCGCGGCGATGTGCCCGCAGCGCATCGCTGCGGTCACCGACTTTGAAAAACTGCCGATGCGGATCACCCGGTCGAGCCCGTCGAAGGTGGCGAGGCGCGGGGCCGGGCTATGTTCGAAATCGGCAAAGATGTCGTCCTCGATCACCACCAGGTCGTGCGCTTCGGCGAGCGTGAGGATGTGGTGCGCGGTGACGGCCCAGAGCGTTGCTCCGGTGGGATTGTGGTTGGCCGAATTGGTAAGGTAGAAGCGCGGCCGGTGCCGGGCAAGCGCGGCGGCGAAGGCGGCGGTGTCGGGCCCTTGCGGGGTCATCGGGATGCCCACGACATGCGCCCGATGCGCGCGCAGCAGCGCGAGGAAGTTGAAGTAGCACGGATCGTCGACCAGCACCGTGTCACCCGGTTCGAGGAGAAAGCGGCTGACGAGGTCGAGCGCCTGCGTGCTGCTTTCGGTGAGCAGGATCTGGTCGGGCGCGGCGGCCAGCCCCTGGTCCTCCAGCCGCCGCGCGAGCAGCGTGCGCAAGGGCAACGAGCCGAGCCGCGAGGCATACCCCGTCAGCGTACCTTCGGCGTCCCCGCGCGCGGCGTGGCGCAGCGCCTTGCGCACCTGCGCTTCGGGCATCCAGTCGGCGGGCAGCCAGCCGCATCCGGGGGTGAAGGCTCCCGCGCCATAGCTCAGTGACTGGCGCAGCATCCACACCGGATCGACCTCGCGCTCGGCCGCCGGGGCGATCCGGTCGAGCGTGAGCGGGGCGAGGGGGGCGGAGACGAAGAACCCCGCGCCTGGACGCGAGCGGATTGCGCCGTCGGCGGCCAGCCGGTCGTAAGCCTCGACCACGGTCGACTTGGAGAATCCGGTGGCGGCGGCCATGGCGCGCACCGAGGGCAGCGCGGCGCCCGGCGTCAGCACACGCCGGTCGATGCGCGCACGCACGATGTCCATGACCTGTTCGGTGCGGGTGCGGGTCTCACTGTCCACTGTACTGCTTTCCTGACCGGTACGGTTTTTCAGAATTGTACTGATCTGTCCCTGGGATGGCCAGCCCCTTTCGCGCATTGGAGCCCGGACAGGAGACGACGAATGAAGACCTTGCTTTCGAACGGCCCGCTTGCCCTTGGCGCCGCGCTTGCCCTTTGCGGGGCGTCGAGCGCGCCGGCACAGGCTCCGCAGCGCACCGGCGCGGATACCTACAGCATCGCCCTGTCCGGGTATGATGCGCCCCCTGCCACGCGCCAAGCGGCGCGCCGGTCGCTGGCGCGGATCGAGGCGGCGGCGATGAGGGTGTGCGGCGCTTCGGGCTTCAGCTTGCCCGAAGTGCGCCGGGCTGTGCGCGAGAGCGCGTGCTGGCGCGATGCGGTGGCCAGCACGCTCGCCGGGCTTGACGCGCCGTGGCTCCGGCAGGCCTATCGCGCCAGCCGCTAATCGCACGAAGGAAAAAGCGATCATGACCCATGCGCCTGAGCCGGCCTTCAAGCTCGTCGATGTTTTTGCATCCGATCCGTTCACCGGCAATCCGCTTGCGGTGGTGAGCGGCGGCGAGACGCTTTCGACCGAGGACATGCAGCGCATCACCCGCTGGCTCAATCTGTCCGAGACCGCCTTCCTGCTGCCCCCGACGCAGGACGGTGCGGACTACCGTGTGCGCATCTTCACGCTGGCCCATGAACTGCCCTTTGCCGGGCATCCGACGCTGGGCAGCTGCCATGCCTGGCTCGAAGCCGGAGGCCAGCCGCGCCGAAAAGACGTGGTGGTGCAGGAATGCGGCGCGGGGCTGGTGGAAATCCGCCGCACCGGTGCGGCGCTGGCCTTCGCCGCGCCGCCACTGATCCGCAGCGGCGCGCCGAGCGAACAGGAACTGGCCGAGGCCCTCGACGTGCTGGGCATCGATGCGGCCGCCGTGGTCGATGCCCAGTGGGTCGACAACGGGCCGGGCTGGTTGGCGGTGCTGCTGGGCTCGGCGCAGGAGGTTCTGGCGATCAACCCGCAGCGGCACCTCGATCGCCGCGTCGATATCGGCGTGGTCGGCCCGCACGCGCCGGGCGCGGAGGCCGCGTTCGAGCTGCGCGCGCTGTTCTCGGGTCCCGATGGTGGATTGATCGAGGACCCGGTGACGGGCAGTCTCAACGCCTCGGTCGGGCAGTGGCTGTTTGCCAGCGGGCGCGCCAGCGGGGCCTATGTCGCGGCGCAGGGGACCTGTCTTGGCCGCAAGGGCCGCGCGTATATTTCGCAGGATGCCGACGGGCAGGTCTGGGTTGGCGGGGCGACCCAGACGCTCTTTTCCGGCTTTTCCGGCTTTTCCGGCATTTCAGGGCCGCGCTGAGACACCCTCAAGTTCCGCGCGATCACGCCCTGACGGCGATCGGCCGCCCGTATCCCCATCCTTGATCCGCGCGGGCGGTCGGTCGTTGGCGCCAGGCGTTGGTGCTGGGCGTTTGCGCGCGAGCAGGGGATTCTCGCGATCCGCCCCCAAGGGCTCTTCCGCCTGCGCTGCGCCGGGCCGTGAGCGCGGTGCGATAGTCCGATTCCACCAAGGCAACCGTCGCGCCCCTCGGACGGATGGGCGCAGCGGCGTTGACGGCTCGCGGGCGCGCGAACCACGAGCTTTCGCATCCGGTCGGGGCGTTACGCCCGGTCGGGGGTCCGGCACCCTTGCGAAAGATAGAATTCACGAATGCGGCTACCCAATCTGTTTGTTCTGCCCTCCCACGACCTGGCGATAGACCTGGGGACGGTGAACACGCTTGTCTATGTCAGCGGCAAGGGGATCGTGCTCAACGAACCCTCGGTCGTCGCGCTCGAAACGCGGGGGGGCATCCGGCGCGTGCGCGCGATCGGCGCCGATGCCAAGCTGATGATGGGCAAGACGCCCGAAAACGTCGAGGCCATCCGACCTTTGCGCGGCGGGGTCATCGCCGACATCGAAGTGGCCGAGCAGATGATCAAGCACTTTATCGAAAAGGCGCAAGGCGGCCATGGTCGCCTGCCGCGTCGGCCCTCGGTGGCGATCTGCGTGCCTTCGGGTTCCACTCCGGTCGAACGGCGCGCGATCCGTCAGGCGGCGCAGTCGGCCGGTGCGGCAAAGGTTTGGATCATCGAGGAATCGATGGCCGCCGCGATCGGCGCGGGAATGCCGGTGACCGAGCCCATCGGGGGCATGGTGGTCGACATCGGCGGAGGCACGACCGAGGTGGCGATCCTTTCGCTCAGCGGGCTGGCCTACAGCACGTCGGTGCGCGTGGGCGGCGACAAGCTCGACGATGCCATCGCGATCGCCATCCGGCGCAAGCACAACCTGATGATCGGCGAAGTGACCGCCGAGCGTATCAAGCTCCAGATCGGCACCGCCCGCGCGCCTGCCGATGGGCGCGGCAAGGTGATGCAGGCCAAGGGCCGTGACCTGGTGCGCGGGGTTCCCGGCGAGATCGAGATCAGCCAGGCCGAAGTCGCCGAAGCGATCGCCGAATCGGTCAACCAGATCATCGCCACCGTGCTCAACGCGCTGGAGAACACCGCCCCCGAACTTGCCGCCGACATCATCGAGCAGGGCATCGTCATGACCGGCGGCGGGGCGCTCTTGTCCGAGTTCGACAGCGCGCTTTCACAGGCGACCGGGCTTCCCGTGGTGGTGGCCGAGAACGCGCTGTTCTGCGTTGCGGAAGGCGCCGGGCGGGCGCTTGAGGACACCGTCTATCGCGGCGTCCTGCACAACGCCTGAGTGCCGATGTTCTAAGAGCCCTCTCTGATTGGGGCCTCGTGGGTCAAGCTGCTTCCTCG
>NZ_JALHLF010000146.1 GCF_022832435.1 Novosphingobium organovorum
GAAGCCGCCGCCACCGCCGCGCGGACCGCTGCCGCGGTCATCGAAACCGCCGCCGCTGTTGCCGCCGCCGAAGCCGCCGCCACCGCCGAAGCGATCACCACCGCCACCGAAGCGGTCACCACCGCCGAAGCGATCCTGGCCGGCAAAGAAGGGATCGAACTCGTCCTCTCCAAACCGATCCCGCTTGTCGCGTCCCCTTCCGCGACGACCTCTATCAAAACCCATGTTTACGAACGTACCTTCGATGCGCCCTAGTAAGCTTTCACCCGAACACGTGGACGAACCGTGCCAAGCGTCAGACAGAGCAAAGGGCAAAGCCGCATACACTCTCCTGCGAACATGATTCATACACGAGTCTTGAGGCGATGGCGAACGGAATTACGCGCCATTTTGGTTCCGCACCCCGAATGAATGCCGTTTGAACGCGATTTTGGGTTGCCAGTGCGGCAAAGTCACGCTTGATGAACCCGGAGAATCACGTCGTGACGCTCGCCCGCCAGCCGACCGGAGAAGCTTTTTCATGTTCCGCAAGATCACCGATTCCATGTACGCCAGCCCGCAGATCGCGACTTCGGCAGTGCAGGAAGCCAAGGCCCTGGGCGTGGCCCTGATCATCAACAACCGCCCCGAAGGTGAAGGCGACGACCAGACGCCCGGCAGCGAGATCGAGGCCGCCGCGCGCGCCGAAGGGATCGACTATGTCGCCATCCCGGTCAGCCACGCCGGCTTCAGTCAGGGCCAGGTCGACGCCATGGCCAAGGCGCTCGACACGGCCGGCGGCCCGGTGCTCGCCTATTGCCGCTCGGGCACCCGTTCGACCCTGCTATGGTCGCTCGCCAAGGCCAAGGCCGGTGAAAATCCCGGCGTGATCGCCGCCATGGCCGCCGCTGCGGGATACGACATCTCCCCCATCCGCCAGCTCGTCGACATGCTCGCCGCCGACGCGAAGGCCTGATTTCCGGCCCCGATACCACCCGCGCAGCCCGGCCGCCTTCGCCGCCGGGCCGCATGGGCAAACTCCGCCACCGCCCCTGGATTTTGCCTTGATGCATTTTCTCAGCCGTCAGGCGTGCCCGTCTGACTGGGAAATGCCCTAAAGTGCGAGATCGCCCTGCTCGCCCGTGCGCACCCGGTGCGCTTCAGCCAGATCGAACACGAAGACCTTGCCGTCACCGATTTCGCCCGTGCTCGCCGCATCCTTGAGGATAGCGATCACGGTATCAGCAAAGGCATCCGAAACGGCGATCTCCAGCTTGATCTTGGGCAGCATGTTCGCGGTGTATTCGGCCCCGCGATAGACTTCGGTCTCCCCCTTCTGACGCCCGATGCCGCTGACCTCGGATACGGTCAGCCCGGAAATGCCGGCGCGGCTCAGCGCGGCCTTCACTTCCGTGAACTTGAGCGGCTTGATGACAGCGGTCACGAATTTCATGGCTGCGATTCCCGTCCCTGTTTCAACCTGGCCCCGAAAGGCAAGGTTACCCCCTGCGCACGCGCCGTCAATCCGCATCCCGACCCACGCGCCCGCCTTTCCGTCACACCGCCACAGGCATGAAAAAAGGGCCGGAGCACAAAGCGCCGGCCCGAAAGGTTGTGTTCGCAGGAGGAACATCGTGTGGCTGCGGCGACGGCGAAACCTTCGCGCCGCCGCAGCCGAATGGAGTGAAACTCAGTTGTAGGCGCGCTCGCCGTGCTCGCCGATGTCGAGACCTTCGTGCTCGACTTCCTCGGTAACACGCAGGCCCGTGACCAGCTTGGCGACGTAGATCGCGATCGCGGTGCCAACGGCGGCCCAGCAGACCGAGATCAGGACGGCGACGATCTGCGTGATCACCTGCGGGCCCATGGCGAAGTCCGCACCACCCGGACCGCCCAGGCTCGGAGCGTAGACGATGCCGGTGCCGATGGCGCCGATCATGCCCCCCACGCCGTGGATGCCGAAAGCGTCGAGCGAGTCGTCGTAGCCGAGCTTGGGCTTGACCTTCGAGACCATGAAGAAGCAGATGATCGAAGCCACCGCGCCCAGCACGATCGCGCCGAACGGACCCGAGTTACCAGCCGCCGGCGTAACCGCGACGAGACCCGCAACGACACCCGAGCAGAAGCCCAGCGCCGAACCCTTGTGGCCCGAGAACTTCTCGGCAAGCATCCAGAACAGGCCAGCCGAAGCGGTGGCAACGAAGGTGTTGATGAGCGCGAGGCCCGCCGAGCCATTGGCTTCGAGCGCCGAACCGGCGTTGAAGCCGAACCAGCCCACCCACAGCAGGCCGGTGCCGACCATGGTCAGCGTCAGCGAGTGCGGAGCCATCGGTTCGGTCGGGTAGCCCTTGCGCTTGCCCAGGATGAGGCAGGCGACGAGCGCCGAGACACCGGCGTTGATGTGAACCACGGTGCCGCCCGCGAAGTCCAGGGCTGCGGGGCTCCAGTTGAACAGCAGACCCTGGCCCGCCCAGACCATGTGCGCGATCGGGTAATAGACGATCGTCGACCACACGATGACGAAGAGCATCGCGGCCGAGAACTTCATACGCTCGACCGTGGCGCCGAAGACCAGCGCCGCAGTGATCGCCGCGAAGGTCATCTGGAACGAGATGAACACGTATTCGCTGATGACCACGCCGTTGGTGAAGGTCGCCGCCGTGCTGTCGGGCGTGGTCTTGGCGAGGAACAGGTTGCCCCAGCTGATGAAAGCGTTGCCTTCGGGACCGAACGCGGTCGAATAGCCATAGATCACCCAGAGCAGCATCGCGAGCGCGGCGGCCGCACCGATCTGGGTCATCGTCGAGAGCATGTTCTTCGAGCGGGTCAGGCCGCCGTAGAACAGCGCGAGGCCGGGCAGGATCATCATCATGACCAGAACGGTCGAGGTCATCATCCAGGCGTTGTTGCCGGGGATGGGAACAGGTGCGGCGGCGTCCTGCGCGAAGGCCGGCAGGGCGACGAACAGCGACGCAGCGAGTGCGCCGGCGCCACCGAGAAACTTGCGGTTCATGTCAGAGTGCCTCCTCAAAGCGCTGTATCGCCAGCCTCGCCGGTGCGGATGCGCACGGCGGAAGCGAGGTCGAGAACGAAGATCTTGCCGTCACCGATGGCTTCGGTGCTGGCGACCTGCTGGATGGTTTCGACGATCTTGGGCGCCAGCTCGTCGGGAGCAGCAACTTCGATCTTCACCTTCGGCAGCATGTTGGTGGAGTATTCCGCACCACGGTAGATTTCGGTCTGGCCCTTCTGACGGCCGAAGCCCTTGACTTCGGAAACGGTCATGCCCGCAACCCCGATCGCACCAAGCGCCTCTCGAACTTCGTCGAGTTTGAAGGGCTTGATGATGGCTATGATGAACTTCATGCCTGTCCCCTGTTTGCTTCCGGCCCCACGCCGGCAGCAAACAGATCAGCAAGAACTATGCCAGACTACTTAACTGGAGATTTACGCCGTTTCATTGCGCGCGGAAGCGATTTCGCCCCACGCATTCGCCCAATTCCTGAGCAGCTGCCTATTTTTTAGGCAATTCCAGATGCGCCATGACAGGCAAATGGTCAGAACCTATCGCCGACAAGGCACTGCGATGGACATTTGTTCCAATAATACGCCACGGCTTCGAAATAATAATACGATCGAGCGGCGCCATCGGCCGACGCGAAGGGAAACTGCGCCCCGGCGCCAGCACGCGCCAAGATGCATCGAATTCACGAAAGCACCCGCTTGAGGACCACTCGTTGAAGTCGCCCATCAGCACCGAGGGATAATCCGTCCCGCATCCCTCAAGCGTTTCGAGCACGCGACGGACCTGCTGGCGTCGCCGCAGCCCCGACAGGTCGAGGTGCATGCCCACCACCCGCACGCGCACGCCTCCGGCATCCAGATCGGCACGCACCGCTCCGCGCGGCTCGAGCGTGGGCAGCGCGACCGGCGCCGCCTCGACCAGCGCGATCCCCTTCTTCACCAGCAGCGCGTTGCCGTGCCAGCCCAGACTGTCGGGCTTCATGGAAAGCGGAACGGGAACGTAATCGGTCGCCGCGTGGATCGCATCGAGCGGCAGCACCGCCATGCGCCGCCCGTAACGCCGGTCCACTTCCTGCAGCGCGACGATGTCGGCGTCCATTTCGAGCAGGATGCGCAAGATCCGTTCGGGATCGCGCCGCCGGTCGAGCCCGACCGCCTTGTGGATGTTGTAACTGGCGAACCTGAGCTGCACGCGGCCCCTCCGCAGGCGTTGACGATCACAGCCACACTAGCGGCGTGAACCGGCGCGGGCCATGATCTAGCAAGCGCCGGAGCGGCCGCCTTGTTCCCCCTCAGCGCTCCTTGGTAGCGCTGAACGTCAGTTCGGGGTTGCGTTCCTGCTGGTAGCCCACGTCCCAGGCCGAGCGGGCCATGAACACCGGATCGCCATCGCGGTCGCGCGCCAGGTTCATCTTGTTGAACTCGGTAAACGCATCGATCGCCTTGTCATCCCCCTTGAGCCAGCGCGCGGTATCGAACGGCGAGGCTTCGAGCACGGCCTCGACCTTGTATTCGGCCTCGAGCCGCGAAATCAGCACTTCGAGCTGGAGCTGGCCGACCACGCCCACGATCCACTGCGCGCCGATCTCGGGATAGAACACCTGGATCACGCCCTCCTCGGAAAGATCGTCGAGCGCCTTCCTCAGCTGCTTGGTCTTGGTCGGGTCCTTGAGCGCGACGCGGCGCAGGATTTCCGGCGCGAAGTTGGGCAGGCCGGTGAAGCGGATCTTGTTGCGCTCGGACAGGGTATCGCCCACGCGCAGCGTGCCGTGGTTGGGGATGCCGATGATGTCGCCCGGCTCGGCGGTGTCGGCAATCTCGCGGTCCTGCGCGAAGAACATGATCGGCGAGTGGATCGCGAGCGGCTTGCCCAGGCCCGAAGGCGTCAGCTTCATGCCGCGCTTGAAGGTGCCCGAGGCAAGCCGCATGAAGGCGATGCGGTCGCGATGCATCGGGTCCATGTTGGCCTGCACCTTGAAGATGAAGCCCGAGACTTCCTTATCGGTGGGATCGACCGGACCATCATCGGTCGGCTGGGGGCGCGGCGGCGGAGCGTAAGTCGAAATCGCCTCGATCAGTTCGGCGACGCCGAAGTTCTTGAGCGCCGAGCCGAAGTAGACGGGCGTCAGGTCGCCCGCACGGTAGGCCTCGAGGTCGAACTCGGGGTAGCCCACCTGCGCCAGTTCCATTTCCTCGGCGACGGCTACGGGCAGGGTCACGTTTTCCTCGATCGTGCCGAGGAATTCCTTGCTGGGCCCCTCGGGGCGGCTGACCTTGCCACTCGCAAGGTCGTAGATGCCCTGGAACAGCCCGCCCATGCCCACCGGCCAGGACATCGGGCACACGTCGAGCGCGAGCATGTCGGCCACCTCGTCGAGCAGGTCGAAGCAGGCCCGGCCTTCACGGTCGACCTTGTTGATGAAGGTGATGATCGGCACCGAACGCAGGCGGCAGACCTCGAACAGCTTGCGCGTCTGCGGCTCGATACCCTTCGCCGCGTCAATCACCATGATCGCCGAATCGACCGCGGTGAGCGTGCGGTAGGTGTCTTCCGAAAAGTCCTCGTGGCCCGGCGTATCGAGCAGGTTGAACGTCACCGTATCGCCGTTCGCGTCGGTGCGCTCGAAGGTCATCACCGAGCTGGTGACCGAGATGCCGCGCTGCTGCTCGATCTTCATCCAGTCCGAGCGGGCACGGCGTGCCTGGCCGCGCGCCTTGACTTCGCCAGCCAGGTGGATCGCGCCGCCTTGCAGCAGCAGCTTCTCGGTCAGCGTGGTCTTACCGGCGTCAGGGTGCGAAATGATCGCGAAGGTACGGCGTGAATTGGTCATCGCAGCGCCTTTACGGGCGCAGAGGCGTTATCGCAATGGGAGTAAGAGGCAAGGCGGATGCAAGGAGCCCCTGCCCCTCGCATCGCGAAATCGCCCCCTGCGTGCCCCGCGCGAGCCTGCCGCGCCACGACGGTTCTCGACAGCAACGCGAGAGGCTGCGCAGTCTCAAAGGGCCATGCCCCTAGAAACAAAGTCTTTTAAGCGCCCCGCGCAACCTGGAAACCGGCGAAGGACTGGCTCACCGGCATCAGTTCAAGCGTGTTGATGTTGAGATGCGCGGGCAGGTCGGCAACCCAGGCGATGGTGTTCGCGATATCCGCGCCCGTCATCGGGTTCGCGCCCTGGTAGAGCGTGTCGGAGGCCTGCTGGTTGCCGCCGGTGCGCACCACGGTGAATTCGGTCTCCACCATGCCCGGCTCGATCGAGGTCACGCGCACGCCCGTCCCCGCCAGGTCGGAGCGCAGGCCGAGCGAGAACTGGCGCACGAAGGCCTTGGTCCCGCCATAGACGTTGCCCCCGGTATAAGGGTAGGTCGCGGCCACCGAGGCGAGGTTGACGATGATCCCCTTGCGTTCGATCAGCGTGGGCAGCAGCTTGTGGGTGAGCGAAACCAGCGCGGTGACGTTGGTGTCGATCATGGTCTTCCACTGATCGAGGTCGCTCGCCTGCGCGGGGCTCGTGCCGAGCGCCAGGCCGGCGTTGTTGACGAGGCAATCGAACCGGGAAACGTCCGCCGAAAGCGCGGCCAGCGCCGCATCGCGCGCCGGTTCGTCGCGCACGTCGAACACGCAAGGGTGGAACGCCGCATGGCCCAGTTCATCGGCCAGCGCCGCGAGCCGCTCGGCGCGGCGGCCCGTGCCGACCACCCGCCAGCC
>NZ_JALHLF010000147.1 GCF_022832435.1 Novosphingobium organovorum
TACCGGGCGCACCGCCACCGGGTGCTGCCCCCGGCGCGCCGCCCGGCGGCGGACCGGCGGCCATCATCGCGGCCATGATCGGATCGTCGTTCGCCATCGTCTGCACCAGCACGCCGTTGCCCGGCACCACGCGCGCGTGGTCGAGCTCGATCGTGGTGCCGCGGTCCTTGACGAGGAACGCGGTGCGCGCGCTGACCATCGCGGCGCCCTTTTCGAAGCGGACCACGCCGCCCCCGGTGCCCTGGTGCATCATCACCCCGTACTTGCCCGAGGAGACGAACGAGCCGTTGGTGAAAGTGGCCGAGCCCGGCCCGCCCACGATCAGGCCATAGTCGGTGACGCGAAAGACGGTGTTGTCGAACAGGTCCTGCGCTTCGCCATTGGCATAGGCGCCGTAGCCGCTCCTGACGGTCTCGATCGTGCTGTCGATGACGGTGAGCGCGGTCGGCCCGGCGCCGTCGGTGGCCAGTGCGCCCCAGGCTTCGGCGCGGATGCGGCTGTTGCGGTAGGTGACGTGCGAGGTGCCCTGCACGTTGGTGGCGCGCACGTTGCCGCTGATGCCAAGCCCATAGGGGACTTCCATCATCTTGCCCGGCTCGATCGAGAAGGTGTAGTCGGCGGGCAGGGTGCCGTCCCAGGTCTCGATATCGGCGCCGTTGACCTCGACCTGCGCCGCGCCGTCGACGAAGATCGCGGTGCGCACCACGCCATGGGCGCGGATGACGGGGTTGTTGATCGTCACCACGGCCTTGCCCTTGACCGCGATGCCCGCGCCGTAGCCGATCGAATCGTCGACCCCGTTGCCGCTTAGCGTAATGACCGGATGGTCGAGCGTGTAGTGCGTGTCGCCTTCCACGATCACGCCGGTAAAGCCCGGCAGGGCCGAGGTGATCGAAAGGTTCGACGCCTTCTGCGCGTCGATCGTGCCCGCCGCCGGGGTCAGCAGCGAACGGGCCGCGTCGACCTTGCCGTCGTTGACGTAGAGCCCGGCGGGCACGGCATAGTGCTTGTCGCCCAGGAACGCGGTCCAGGCGACCGGCTCGGCCACCGCCAGCACGATCGAGCCCTGGTAGTCGCCCGGAGCGATGGCGGCGGTGCGGCCATCGACGCTGAGCGTGACGATCTTGCCCTTGGGCGCCGTAATCACACCGCCCGGCGCGATGTGCAGGCTATCGAGCCTGGTCGTGCGCGCGACGGTCCAGCTGTCGCCGGCCTTGACCTCGCGGCTCTGGGCGAGCGCGGTGCCCGAAAGGACAAGGCTTGTGGCAAGGCTGGCCGTGAGCGCGGTGAGCGCCACCGCGATCCGGGCGGCGCGGCGGCGCGGCGGCGCGAACGGGGGAACGGTTTGGGTCATCAGAAATGTCCTGTCAGAGTGACGCCGTAAGTGCGCGGCGCGTTGAGGATGCCGTAGCGGGTGGTCGGACCCGCGGTGTTGGCCTGTTCGATCACGGTCTGGTTGCTGAGGTTGTTGACGTAGGCGCTCACGCTCGCCGCGCCGCCCGGCAGTTCGTAGACCAGCCGGGCGTTGACGATCGCGTAGGGGGCCTGCCTGGAATAGGTGAAGGTGATGACGTCGGCCTGGTAGGCGCTCTTGAACATCGCATCGACGTGCGCCTTGATGCGGCTGCCATCAGCCAGGTCGAAGGCGTGTTCGTAGGCGCCGTTGAGCGTCCACTTGGGGCTGCGCGGCAGGCTGCGGCCGGTGAGGTCGGTGTAGGTGCAGGTGCCGTCGCTGTCGCACGAAGTGGCGATGTTCGCCGCCGCGAAACGGCTGCCCTGGTAGGCGATCGCGGCGTTCAGCGTGTCGTTCGCGCTCGGGCGCAGCTGCGCTTCGAGCTCGGCGCCCCACACCCGCGTGGTGCCCGCAATGTTCGAGGTGGTGACCGTATCGCTCGTCGCGTCCGCGCCCTGGACCACGTAGTCGAGCTGGTAGCCGTTGTAGAAGTAGTAGTACCCGCCAAGGTTCAGCGTCAGCATCGATCCGAGCAGGCGCGACTTGATGCCGCCCTCGATCGCCTTGATGTTTTCGGGGCCGTAGGCGCCGCCGTTGTCGTCGATCCCGCCCGAACGGAAACCGGTCGAGAACTTGCCGTAGAGCATTGCCTGCGCGGCGAGATCGTATTCGATCCCGGCGGTATAGGTGACCTTGTCGTAGCTGCCGGTGAACGCGGTGCTTTCGGTGTAGTCGGCTTGCGCGGGCCAGACCGAGCCGTCGACCGTGCCGCCGTCCATCTTCTTGCGGAAGGTGTCCTTGGTGTAGCGCAGCCCCGCGGTCAGGCGCAGCGCCGAGGTGAGCGGCAGCGTGGCCTGTCCGAACACCGCGCGCGAGCGGTCTTGCTGGAGCGGGTAATAGGTCGCATCGGCGATATGCAGCACGTACTTGGTTTCGCCCGAAAGGTCCTGGTCGAGCCAGTAGCCGCCCACCACCCAGCTGATCGGCGAACTGTCCGCGCTGGCCAGGCGTACCTCGTAGCTTTCCTGGTCGAGCGGTTCGTAAGCCCATTCGAGCCCGCCCGAGAAGGCCTGCAGGTGGCGGTTGGTGTAGCGCTGGATGCCGGTCAGCGCGGTCAGCTTGGCAAAGCCGAAGTCATAGTCGATCTGCGCGTTGAACTGGTCGGCATCGACGCGGTAATAGGGCTGGCAGTTGGGCGAGCAGTAGACCGCATCGCCGGTGGTGAGCACGGTGTATTCGTTATAGGGTTCGGCGTAGCGCTTGTTGGCCACGTCGTCGCTGATGATGACGTTGCCCGCGCCCTTCTTGTCGATCGCGAAATGCTCGTAGGACAGCAGCACGCGCAGCGCGGGATCGGGCTGCCACAGCACCTTGATCCGACCGATGCGGTCGTTCTGGTCGTCGAGCCCGTTGCTGAGATAGCCGTCGTGCCGATCGACCGCGCCGACCGCGCGGATCGCCAGCGTCGGGGTCAGCGCCAGATTGACCGCCGCCTCGGCGTGGATCGCCGAATAGTTTCCCACGCCCAGCGTGATGTCGGCGGAATTCTCGTCGAGGTGCGGATCGTTGGTGATGATGTTGACGGTGCCGCCATTGGCGTTGCGCCCGTAGAGCGTCCCCTGCGGTCCGCGCAGGACCTCGATGCGTTCGACATCGGCGAAGGCACCGGCGATGATGTCGCCCTTCTGCTGGTAGACCCCGTCGATGTTGACCGAGACCGGCGAGCTGCCCCCGACGCCGCGCGACCCGATGCCGCGAATGTAGAAGCTGGCGCCGGTGTTCGAGCGCTGGACCTGGACCGCGGGAACGTTCTCGACCGCCGAGGCAAGGTCGCTGGTGCCGGTTTCCTGCAGGGTTTCGGCGCCGATCACCGCGATCGAGGCGGGGGTCTTCTGGACCGAGCCTGCGCGTTTCATGGCGGTCACGATGATCTCACCGGCATCCTCGGCATCGCTCGTGGTCGCGGCGCTCTTTGCCGCAGCGTTCGCCGGGGCGTTCGGGGCGGCATCCTGTGCAAAGGCGGCGTGTGCCCCGGCGGCCCAGGCCGTGCCAGCCAGCAGCGCGCATACGAAAATCCTGTTCATTTTCTCTCTCTCCCTGTCCCTGCCGGGGAAAGGCCCGCACGATCCGCGCCATGGCGGCTTTCCGGGCGTTTTTCCGCAAGGTGTCCTGCTGTGGTTGCAACCGCTCCCACAAACGCGTGAATCAAAACACGGCGGGCCGTCCGGACCAGGCCCGCAGGGACGCGATCAATCGGCGCGCATAACCGGTGTGACGGCGGGCGAATGGGTCTTTGTCATGGTTTTGCAACCGCTCCCAGTCGCGCTGCAAAAAATACGCTTCGTCATCCTCGAATCCCGATCTTTGTGTTTGCACAGGCCATCCCACGATCGTCCGCGTGCTGTCGAATTGATCCGGCAAAAGGCTAGGTATCGAGATTTTGGTTTCCTGCGCCCCCCCACATGCCGCAAGAGAAAGGCTGAAAGGTTGGGTGCATTCAGTGATCGAAAAGCCAACTGGCTCGGACGTGGCCAGGCTCGCGGGGGTTTCCAAGTCGGCGGTGTCGCGTGCCTTTACCGGCGGGGTGGTGTCCGAGGAGGCGCGCAAGCGCATCCTCGAGGCGGCCAGGCTCCTCAAGTATCGGCCCAGCAACACCGCGCGTTCGCTGACCACGCGCCAATCGCGGATGATCGGCCTCGCGGTGACCAGCCTCGACAACCAGTTCTATCCCGAAGTGGTCGAAAAGCTGTCCGACCGCTTCGCGCGGGCGGGCTATCGCCTGCTGCTCTTCGTCACCCATGGCGAGGCCGATCTCGACCCGGTGCTCAACGAACTGCTCGGTTATGGCCTCGACGGCGTGGTCCTGGCCTCCTCGAGCATGGCCTCGCAAGTCGCGGCCGAGTGCCGCGAGGCCGGGGTGCCCGTGGTCATGTTCAACAACGTTGATCCCGACGGCGTGCAGGCAGGGGTCAGTTCGGACGACGAGGCGGGGGCGGCGCTCGTCGCGCGCTACCTGCTGGCGAGCGGGCATGAGCGCCCGGCGGTGATTACCGGCCTTGGCCAGAGCAGTTCGAGCGTGCGGCGCCTGCGCGGCTTCCAGTACGAACTGGCCCGCGCCGGGCGCGCGCGGGCGCGGGCCAGTTCGGGTGATTACACCTTCAGCGGCGCCTTCGAGGTCGCACGCGCCTGGATCGAGGGGCCCAGTCCGCCCGATGCGCTGTTCTGCGTCAACGACCACATGGCGATCGGCGCGCTCCACGCGGTTCACCACCGCGGGCTGACGCCGGGGCGCGACATCTCGGTGATCGGCTTCGACAACGTCTCGATCGCCCACTGGCCGCTGCTCGACCTGACCACGCTGGCGCAGCCGCTCGAGGGCATGATCGAGGCGACGGTCGCGCTCCTGCTCAAGGCGATCGCCTCCAACACCATGCCCACGACGCAAGAGGCGCTGACGGGAAAGCTGGTGATCCGCGGCAGCGCGCGCCGCGCACCGGGTATAACCCGCGAGGCTTCGGGCGAGGAAACCTGGGCGGACTGAAGGCCGGGCCTCGTCGTTACCCTGACCACAGGGTTCCCGGCGGCGCGTCACCCGTTTCGGGGCCAGATGCTGGATCTGCTGCGCTGGCGTTCTGGTTCCTGCTCGGGCCGCTTGCCACCTGGCTGGCGGGCTATCTGCCGGGCCGCCGCATCCTGCTTGGCGCGGACCGGCCCGCGGGCGTGTTCTGGCAATGGCGTCGCTGGTGCACGCGGCGCGATTTCTACCGCGCGTTGTGGCCCGAGGGATTCGGCCTCGCCTCGTTGGGCCGGGCGGCCGGGGCCCGTGCGCCACTCCTTGCGGAGCGGCGCCGGGACCGGGCTGACGCGGTGGTCACGCCCGAGCCCGTGTCAGATCGGCCATGACGGGAGCCCGGTGTCGATGGTGATCCATTTGAGTTCGGTGAATTCGGCGATGGCCGCCGCGCCGCCAAAACGCCCGTAGCCTGATGCGCCGGTGCCGCCAAAGGGCATCTGCGCCTCGTCGTGGACGGTCGGCCCGTTGATGTGGCACATGCCCGCCGTGATCCCTTCGGCCAGCGCCAGCGCGCGGGCGATGTTGTTCGAATAGACCGAAGAGGTCAGGCCATAGGCGGTGTCGTTGGCAAGGCGCAGAGCCTGCGCGTCGTCGCGCGCGCGCAGGATGGTGGTTACCGGACCGAACGATTCTTCGGCATAGATCGCCATGTCGGGGGTCACGTCGACCAGCGCGACCGCCGAAAGCAGCGTCGCATCCTCCCCCGAAGCGCCCAGCACGCGCGCGCCCTTGGCCTGGGCATCGGCGATGAGCGCGCGGATGCGGATCGCGGTGGCATCGTCGACCACCGAGCCGAGCGGCGCACTCGCACGGCGTGGATCGCCCGCGCGCAGCGCCTCGATCCGCGTCTCGAAGCGTTCGATGAAGGCGTCGGCAAGGCCTTCGTGCACGATGATCCGCTCGGTCGACATGCAGATCTGGCCGCTGTTCATGAAGGCGCCGAAACCCGCAGCGGCGATCGCGGCGTCGAGATCGGCGTCGTCGAGCACGATCATCGGCGCCTTGCCCCCCAGTTCGAGCAGGCAGGGCTTGAGCTCCTGCGCCGCGATCCCCGCGATGATCCGTCCCACGCGGGTCGATCCGGTGAAGTTGATCCGGCGCACCGCCGCGTGCCGCACGAGCGCCTCGACCACCGGACCGGCATCGGCCGGATCGTTGGTGACGACATTGACCACGCCCGCCGGAAAGCCCGCCTCGCGCAGCACTTCGCCGATCAGCCAGTGGGTGCGCGGGCAGTGTTCGGACGCCTTGAGCACCACCGTGTTGCCGCAGGCCAGCGGTGTGGCGATGGCGCGCACGCCCAGGATCACCGGTGCGTTCCACGGCGCGATGCCGAGCACCACCCCGGCCGGGCGGCGCACCGTGTAGGCGTGGCACCCCGGCCGGTCGGAGGCGATCGTCTCGCCCTTGACCTGGGTGGTGAGCGCGGCGGCCTCGCGCAGCAGTCCGGCGGCGAGATGGACATTGAAATGCGCCCAGCCGTGCGCGGCCCCGGTTTCGGCGATCATCGCTTCGGCAAAGTCGTGCGCGCGCGCGTCGAGCCCGTCGGCGGCGGCGAGGAGCAGCGTGCGCCGCGCGCCCGGC
>NZ_JALHLF010000148.1 GCF_022832435.1 Novosphingobium organovorum
CTCCACGGAGCGGCGGGCTGCGGCGCGCGCCAGCGGTTGGGCCCGGTCGGCGGGGCGGCATAGGCAATGCCCTTGAAGCTGGTGACACCTGCCGACGTGGCGCCCGTGACGGGGCCGGACAGGGTCTCGACGGTCTGGGCCCCGGCGCTCGTGGCGCTCAGCAGGGTGGCCAGCGCGCCACCGGCGAGGAGGCGGCGCACAGGCCTGCGCAAGGATCGTGGCATTATCGTCAGTCCTTCCAGGTCTTGGTCTTGAGCCGCACGCTCACGCTTTCGCCGATATGCTCGGCATCGCTGCCCAGCGCAAAGACATAGTCGCCCGCAGGCATCGTCCAGCCGCTGCCGTTCCAGTCCGCCAGCAGGCGCGGGTCGATCGGCACGGTCGCGGTTTGCGAGGCGCCCGGCGCAAGATCAAGCCGGGCGTAGCCAACCAGCCGGCGGATGGGCTTGCCCGCGCGCGAGACGAGATAGACCTGCCCCACGTCGGCGCCCGCGCGCGAACCGGTGTTGGTCAGCGTGAAGCGCGCGCTGGTCCCGTCGCTCGACAGGCCGCTGGCGGCAAAGGTGGTGTAGGAGAGGCCGTAGCCGAACGGGAACAGCGCGCTTTCGTTCTTGCGCGCGAACCAGCGGTAGCCGACGTCCGAACCCTCGATCGCGTAATCGACCGGGAGCTTGGCGTCGGGCGTGGGGGGCGCACCCGCAAAATCGGGTTCGAGGCTGGCGTAACCGTCGAGCACCGGGCGCGGCAGCTGGTCGACGCTGCGCGGGAAGGTGATCGGCAGATGGCCCGAGGGGTTGGTCTCGCCGAACAGCACCGAGGCGATCGCCTCGCCGCCGCGCGCGCCGGGATACCAGGCTTCGAGCACTGCGGCGGTGCTTTCGAGCCAGGGCATGGTCACCGGGTTGCCGGTTTCGAGCACGACGATGGTCTTGGGGTTGGCCTTGGCGACCGCGGCGATCATCGCGTCCTGCCCGTCGGGCAGCGAGAGGTCGGCCTGATCGAAGCCTTCGCTCGACCACTTGGTGGCAAAGACCACCACCACGTCGGCGCGGCCGGCGGCGGCGACCGCCGCGCCGATATCGTCACCCGGCGCCCAGGTGATCGTGGCCTGCGGCGCCAGGGCGCGCATCGCCTTGAGCGGCGAGGAGGCGTGGTAGGCCTTGGCGAAGAAGTCCGCGAACGGTCCTTCGAGCCCGAGCGGGATCGAAACCGCAGGGCCGCTTTCGCCCTGGACCTGGCTCGACCCGCCGCCCGACAGCACGCCCTTGGAGGCATAGCCACCGATCAGCGCGATGCGCTGCGCGCGGCGCGCGAGCGGCAGCGCGTTGCCCGCGTTGCGCAAAAGCACGATGCCCTGGCGCGCGGTTTCCTCGGCGACCTTGGCGTGGGCGTCGAAATCGATCGCGCCGCCCGGCGTTGCGGGATGCTGGTCGATCCCGGCGGCGTAGATCGCGGTCAGAACGCGTGCGTTCATGTCGTCGAGCCGGGCCTTGTAGCGCGGATCGCTCTTGGCCGCCTCGGCCAGCGGGGCGCCGAAGAACACCTTGGCGTCGAGCTGGTCGCCCGACTGCTGGTCGAGCCCGTTGATGGCATAGTCGAGCGCGTCGACTGCGCCCCAGTCGGACATGACGAAGCCGGGATAGCCCCAGTCGCGCTTGAGCACGGTGTCGAGCAGATAGGTGTTGCCGCAGGCCTTGGCGCCTTCGACCTTGTTGTAGGCGCACATGACCGAGAGCGGGTGGCCCTTTTCGATGCCGATCTGGAAGGCGAGCAGATCGCTTTCGCGCGCGGCGGCGTCCCCGATGCGCGAATCGGCGAACTTGCGCCCCGTTTCCTGCCCGTTGAGCGCGAAGTGCTTGATCGTCGAGATGATGTGGTTCGACTGGACCCCCGCGATCGCCGCGCCGACGAGATCGCCGGTCAGCAGCGGGTCTTCGGCGAGGTATTCGAACGTGCGCCCGCCGCGCGGGTCGCGCATCAGGTTGGCCCCGCCCGCGAGCAGCACGTTGAAGCCCTTGGCGCGCGCTTCCGAGCCGATCATCGCGCCACCTTCATAGAGCAGCTGCGGGTTCCAGCTCGAAGCCATGGCGAGGCCCGAAGGCATCGCGGTGGCGCCGTCCTTGCGCATCCCCATGACCCAGGCGACGCCCAGGCTCGCGTCGCTTTCGGTCAGCGCGGGGACGCCCAGCCGGGCGATCCCCGGCACGTAGCCCGCGCCGGGCACCGCGCCTTCGGGCACGCTCATCCCCGGGCCCATCGGCATCGCCATCGCGCCGTGGGTGAGCGTGGTCTTCTCGTCCTCCTGCATGGCCTTGACGGTCTTCGCGGCGCGCGCCCTGGCCGCCGCGATCGTGGCTTCGGAGATCGGTGCGATGGCGGCGTCGCTTGTGGTGGGAGGCGTGGCGCGCGTCTGCGCGAGGGCGGCCGGCGCGGCGATGGCACAGGCCAGCGCGCCGGCGGCGGGCAGGATCCGGGCGCAGGTGGCCAAGAGGGTGGTCCGCATGGGTCGTTCACTCCGTGTTTCGTGCTCGGGGGGAACCGGCCGGAGCCGGTTCGTGGGGAAATGGATCATCGTCAGAACTTGAAGCCGCCACGCACGCCAAAGCGGCGCGGGTCCATGAAGGTGACACCGCCATCGGCGCCGAAATTGCCGTAACCGGCCGCCGTGATAACCACCTTGTTCTCCAGATTATAGACGTAGGCGCCGATATAGAAACGATTTTCCGGGGCGCTCCAGGTCAGGGCAAGGTCGGTCTTGGTATAAGCGGGCTGGATGAAATCGATCAGGTTCGCAAGATCGGTCATGGTGTATTTGGCGCTGTAGTTGAGCGTCGCGTTGGCGTTGAGCTCGCCGTGATCGCCCAGCGCAATGGTCCAGGTCGCCCCGACCCGGCCCGAGACCCTGGGGCTGCGGTCGAGCGGGTGGTCGTGGAAGTCGAGCACGACTTCCTCGTCACCCACGACCTTGCTGGGATAGTATTCATCGTAGCGCGCGTTGAGCCAGTTGAAGCCCAGTTCGACCTGCAGGTTGCTCGAAGGGCGCAGGAAGCCCTCGAGTTCAACCCCGTCGACCTTGGCCTTGCCCGCGTTGGTGGTAAGCTGGCAGTAGCCGCAGCCGCCGAAATCGCCGACCTGCGAGAGCTGGAGCCCGTTGTAGTCGTAGTGGAACAGCGAGGCGTTGACGCGCAGCGCGTTGTCGGCGGTGTGCAGCTTCACGCCCAGCTCGTAGGCGGTCAGCGTCTCGGGTTTGTAGTAGAGTTCGTCGGCGGTGTAGACACACAGCGAGGAGGCGCCTTCGGCCGCGATGCACCCGTCGTTGAAGCCGCCCGCCTTGTAGCCGGTGGCGACGCTCGCATAGATCAGGCCGACCGGCGAATCGTAATCGACCCCGGCGCGCCATGTGACCTTGGAAAACGAACGTTCGGCGTTGTTGATCTGGAGTACCACGCGGTCCCCGTCGGTGGTGTCGTAGACGGTCTGGCCCACGCGCGACTTGTCGTCGTGCGAATAGCGCGCCCCCGCGGTGAGCCTGAGGTCCGGCAAGATCTCGTAGGTGGCCTGTCCGAAGACCGACTTGTTGACCGCGATCGTCGGGTCCTGCGGGAAGCCGTACTGCGCCGCATCGTCGGGGAAGCCGAGGTCCTGCGGATCGAGGATGAAGAAGGCGATACCCGACTTCTCCTTGAAGTAGTACCCGCCGACCTGGACCTTGAGCGGGCCGTGATCGTAGGCGAGGCGCAGTTCCTGCGAGGTCTGCCAGAAATGGCCGTCGTAAGTCGCGCGGTTGAGCCCGGCGAGGATGGTCGAATGCTCGTCGCGGTTGGTCTCGCGGTAGGAGCCGACGTAGGCCACGCTGAAATCGCCCAGCCCGATCGACAGGTCGGCCATCACGCCCTTGTCGTCATCGTTCACGAAGGGCTTCCAGAGCTGGGCGTAGGGGGTGCTGCGCAGGTCCTTGCTCGAGGCGCCGCCGGTGTGCTGGTAGGCCCTGGCCGGCTCGGTCGCCGAAGTGTCGGTGAGCGGGGCGGCGTCGGGGTAGAAGTTCAGGGTCGGTACGCCGCCGATGCGGGTGCCCTTCTGCTTGGAATAGTCGCCCACCACCAGCAGGCTGATCGCCTCGGTCGGGGTGTAGAGCGCGGAGAGGCGCACCGACTGGTTGTTCTTGAACGGGTCGGTCGAATAGCCATCGCCCGACGTGTTGGTGACGTAGGAATCGTAGCGATCGAGGTTGGCCGCCACGCGCACCGCGAGCGTATCGGTCAGTGGGGCGTTGACGATCCCCGTGACGTTGAGCCCGTTGTAGCTCTGGTAGCTGGCATCGCCGCGCACCTCGAAGGTGGGTTCGGGGCGCGTGGTGATCGCGTTGATGAGGCCCGCGGTGGTGTTGCGGCCATAGAGCGTGCCCTGCGGTCCGCGCAGCACTTCGACGCGGGCGATGTCGAAGAAGCTCACTTCCATCGACTGGGGCCGCGCGAGGTAGACCCCGTTGACCATGAACGCGGCCGAGGGGTCGCCCTTCTCGGTGCTGTCGGTGCTGGTCACGCCGCGGATGGTGATCTGCATCCCCGCGCCGCGCACGATCGAGACGTTGGGCACCTGATCGGTCAGCTGGGTGGGGTTGGACACGCCCTGTTCGAGCAGCTTGTCGCCGCCGATCGCGGTCATCGCGATGGGGGTCTTGGACAGCAGCGTGGCCTGGCGGGTGGCGGTGACGATGATGTCGTCGCCGGTGACGGCTGCCGTTTGCGGGGTGTCGGCGGCGTCCTGCGCGCGCGCCGTGGTGGTCGCGATTGCGCCCGCGCCCAGGATCATAACCGCTGAGATGGCCCTGATCGACGCGCAATTTACCCTAGCCCTGAAAGCCATTTTCCCTCTCCTCCTGTTTTTCTTTTACGGGAGGGACTCCTGGCGTTTTTTGATGTCCCCTCCCGTTGCTGGCATGTTTCGCGCAATTGAGAGCGTTGTCAATTCATTTGGCAACGCTGTCAAACAATGCTGCGACGCAACTAAATAACAAATTGTGCTAAATGGTGCTTTGACCTTAGCTGTTCGAAGGCCCTAAGAATGGCTGTCAAGGCAGCGCGAAGGCGGTGCGATCACCCGGTGCGATCTTCAGTGCGACAAGGATGGGAATGAGGTGACGAAATCGCGGGCCACGATGACCCAGGTCGCGCGCCTGGCGGGCGTCTCGATCAAGAGCGTGTCGCGGGTCATCAACCGCGAGGCGCATATCTCGCCCAGGCTGCGCGAGCGGGTTGAAGCGGCCATCGCCGAGCTCAACTACACCCCCGATACCGCGGCGCGCTCACTCGCCGGGGCGCGGGCCTTCGTGGTGGGGGTGCTGTTCGACAACCCCAGCCCGAACTACACCATGAACATCGTGGGCGGCGCGCACGAGGCCTGTTCGGCGCAAGGCTACCACTTGCGTATCGACAACCTCGATTCGACCGAACAGGACCGTGCGCTCGCCGACCAGCTCGAGGCGGTCCTCTCGCACGGGCGCTGCGACGGGTTCGTGCTGACCCCGCCGCTGACCGACATCCCGCTCGTGCTCGACACGCTCGAACGCCACGACGTGCGCTTCGTGCGCATCGCGCCGGTGCTCGCGCCGGGCCGGACCCCGACGGTGCAGATCGACGATTTCGCGGCGGCGGGCGCGGTGGCGCAGTGCCTGTGGGGCATGGGCCACCGCCATTTCGGCTTCGTCGGCGGGCCGCCCAGTCACGGTGCGGCCGGGACGCGCCGCGCCGGGTTTTTCTCTCGGCTCAAAGCGCTGGGACTTGAGGCGATGCCGAGCGAGGCGAGCGGGGATTTCAGCTTCGATGGCGGCATCGCGGCGGGTTTCGCGCTGCTGCGCACGGCCACGCCGCCGACCGCGATCTTTGCGGCCAACGACGACATGGCCGCCGGCGTCATGGTTGCCGCGGCGCAGTGCGGACTGGCCGTGCCGCGCGATCTGTCGGTCTTCGGGTTCGACGACAGCTGGGTGGCGCTGTCGGTCTGGCCCTACCTTTCGACGGTGCACCAGCCGATCCGGGCCATGGCCTCGGCCGCGGTTTCGCTCCTGCTCGATCACCCGCGCGAGGCGCTCGCGCTCGAACCGGTCACGCTCGACTGGACGCTGATCGAACGCGGTTCGCACGGACCCGTGCGGCCTGAACGTTAGGCGGCGTGGACAAATTTGGCGGTGATCGGAACGACTGAATTGGGTGGTTGGCGGATGGTGCGCTGGCCGCCCACCCCGCTGCGCCTAGCGTCGCCTACGGCTCTGCAAGTCTCGCTGCCCCTCCCGCACGCGGGAGGGGGAACCTGGCTACGCCCTCCCGCGTGCGGGAGGGCCGGTAGGCTTGGGGCCGAAGGGACCTAGCCGAACGGGGTGGGCGCACCACACCGCCCGCAACCAGGCGTAACCGGCCGCTCGAATTTGTCCACGAGCGCTAGGCGAAGGCGGCGTCCAGCGTCTCGGCGGTGGGGTGCCAGGTGCCCGCGAGCAAGCCGCCTTCGCCCAGCAGCGCGCGCGCCACGTCGGCGTCGGAGCCTTGCGCCGCGATCCGGGCG
>NZ_JALHLF010000149.1 GCF_022832435.1 Novosphingobium organovorum
CCGTGACGCCCAGCGCCGCTAGGCCGGGGGTGCCCGCGAGCAGGCCCAGCTCGATCACCGCCAGCGTGTGCCCGTCGAGCCCGAGCAGCGCCGCGGCGGGCAGCGTCGCCAGCATCAGCGGCGGCCCGAAGCTCAGCCAGTGGGCCAGCACGCGCACCGCGATCACCATCTCCTCGGCGATACCGCGCAGCGCCCACTGGTCGAACTGGCCCTGTTCGATGTCGGGTTCGACCAGCCGGTCAAGCGGGAGGATCGCGGCAAGCAGCGCGGCGATCCAGATGACCCCGCCGCCGGTCCGCGCGAGCAGCGGCGCGTCGGGGCCGACCGCAAAGGGGTAGAGCATCGCCACCGACAGGAAGAACAGCACCGGCATCAGCGCCCCGCCGCCCCGCGCGCCGAGCATCAGGCGTTTGACGTCGCGCGCCAGCAGGGGGGCGATCCGCCCGCTCACGCCGCGTAGTCCGACAGCGCGAGGGTGCGCAGTGCCGACAGCCGGAACGGCTGGTGCGAGGCGACGAGCGCGAGCCCGCCCGCGGCGCAATGTTCGGCGACCAGCGCCTCGGTCAGCTCCACGGCGTGCACGTCAAGCCCGTTGAGCGGTTCGTCGAGCAGCCAGATCGGCGCCTTCTGCCCGATCAGCCGGGCGAGCGCGGCGCGCTTTTTCTGCCCGGTCGAGAGATAGCGCACCGGCACGTCGAGCAGATCGGCGAGGCCAAGGCGCTCCAGCGTGGCGTCATCGTGCGCCCCGTCGAGTTTCTGCCAGAAGCCGAGCGCGGACCCGAGCGGGAGCGAAAGGTCGAGCGCAGGACGCTCGTCGACGAGGCCGACGCTGCCGCTGCGCTCCACCGTTCCGGCGTAGGCCGGAGCCAGCCCGGCGCAGATGCGCAAGAGGCTCGATTTGCCGATCCCGTTGCGCCCGGCAACCTGAAGCGCCTCGCCCGCGTTGAGGTCAAGCGACAGCGCGCGAAACAGCACCCTGTCGCCGCGTCGGCAGGCAAGCTCACGGATGGCGATTCTGGCCTCTTGCATGACCGCGTGCCCTAGTAGAAAGGCCGGGGTCTGCCAAGCGCCCCGGTGTCTGGCGATTCGATGAAAGTGTGCGCTTATGCCCGTGCCTTCCCTATGCGACGATGACCGTGATGCCCTCCTGTCCGCGCATCCGCTCTGGCGCCTTCGCGGCGATGGCAAGGCGATCGAACGCACGCTGAAATTCGCCGATTTCAACGCCGCCTTCGGCTTCATGACCCGCGTCGCGCTCCACGCCGACAAGGTCGATCACCATCCCGAATGGTGCAACGTCTATAACCGCGTGGAGATCACGCTGACCACGCACGATGCCGGTGGCCTCAGCGCGCGCGACGCGCAGATGGCCGCCTTCATCGATGCGGCCGCGATCGCGGGCGGGGCGGGCTGAGCCCTGCGGCCATGGACGATCGCTTTCTCAACCGGCCGCTGTCGGTCGTGCTCGACTTCGCGCGGTTCGCCAGCGCGGTGCTCGTCGTCGTCGGGCACAGCGCGCAGCTGCATTTCTACACCGGGCCCTATCCCTTTACCGCGCGGCTCCAGCATTACTGCGTGATCGTGTTCTTCGTGCTGTCCGGGCTGGTCATCTCGACTTCGGTCACCGCACGGCGCACCTCGCTGGCGCGCTACACCGTGGCGCGGGTAAGCCGTATCCTGCCGGTGGCGGTTCCCGCGCTCGTCTTCGCCGCCTTCGCCGCTTACGTGCTGGCCGGACAGGCGCCGGTGCGGATCGACAACAGCCCCGACGATCCGCTGCTCTTTGCCGAGCGTATCCTGCCGCCGCTGGTGTTCCTGAGCGCCTGGCCGGGGATGCCCGCGCCGGTGTGGAACCCGCCGTACTGGTCGCTGTGCTACGAGGTGTGGTACTACGCGATCTTCGCGCTGGCGTTCTTCCTGCGCGGCTGGGCGCGCGCGGTCTGCGTGGTGCTGGCGTGCCTGGCGGCAGGCCCCAACCTGCTGTTGCTGTTCCCGGTCTGGCTGACCGGCGTGGCGCTGACCACCATCCCGGCGGCCCGCAAGCTGCCGATCGGCGCGGCGCCTTTCGTTCTGGCGATCTGCCTTGCGGCGGCCTGGGGCCTGTTCCGCATCGACATGAGCGTGCTCAACCCGCTCGCCGCGCAGCTGTGGTACGACAAGCTCAAATGGTCCTACTGGGTGCTGCCCGACCTGGCGATGGGGCTGATCATGGCGCTGGCGGTGATCGCGCTGCGCCCGCTGGTGACGCGCGTGGCGCCGGTGGTCGAGCGGCTGAGGGGACTGGCTCACGCGCTCGCCGGGTTCTCCTTCACGCTCTACCTGTTCCACTGGCCGCTGATCCAGCTGCTGCGCTCGTGGGGGCTGGAGGCGGGCGACAACCCGCTTGCCTGGGCCGCGCTGCTGGCGCTGGTGATCGGCACCTGCGCGCTGATCTCGATCCTCACCGAGCACCAGACCGGGCACTTGCGCCGCTGGATGGAGCGGCGTTTCCTGCCGGACGAGAGTTCCGCGCGCGCGTCGGCGGCGGTCACTGCGGTGTAAAGGGTGAAGAAGAAGGAGTAATAGTTTCCGAGGGTTATTACCCTCGGGCTCCCCGGACTGTCTGGGGCAGCCGGCGCGCGCATCGTTGCGCGATCGTGGCGGGGGTGGGCTCCGGGCGAAGCCCTTTTTGGTATCAAGGCCGTCTCGATGCCGTGGCCGCGGGATTGAAAGGGCTTCGCCCGTAGCGCCCCGAAGGGGCATCCCTGCCTCCCACGCGCATCGCTGGCTGAGAGAACTGCGCTCTACAGTCGGGGGTCAAGGGGTGTTAACCCCTTGAACAAACCTTTTCTTCTCCTTTGCTCCCCCCGATCTTTGCCTCGTGCCGTCCCGCTCGCTAAAGCCCGCGCCATGCGCACCTTCGACAAGATCATCACCGACCGGGGTTCGAAGTACGCCGTTTCGGGCGCGCCGTGCCGTGACGGGGGGGAGGCGCGCGCGCTGGTCGAGCAGCTCAGGAAGGCCAAACGCTTTGCCCGGGCGACGCACAATTCGTGGGGGCTGCTGGGCGCGGACGGCCCGGTCAAGAACGACGATGGCGAGAGCGGGGCGGGGATGATCATCCTCCAGCAGCTCGAGGCGGCGGGGATGGAGCGCCATCTCGTGATCGTCACGCGGTGGTACGGGGGCAAGCATCTGGGCGGCGACCGCTTTCGCCATGTGCGCGATGCGGTGGCCTATTACCTCGCCGCGCTGGAGGCCGGGCGGTAGGGGGCGTTGTGGGAGCCGGGCGGCCGGTCAGATGACCAGCGCGCCCCAGCTCACGGCGCCGTCGGGCACGGGCGCGCGGTTGCGGCGGATGGCGCACAGGCGGGTATCGCCGAGCCAGAGTTCCGCGTTGCGGTTGGCGGCTTCCTTGTGCGCGACGATCAGCGCCTCGCTCGAATCGCTGGCCGTGAATTCAAGCCGCTGGGCAAGGCCCACGCCGTCCTCGGCGAAGTGCAACTGGTAGACTGGCATCGCGTATCCTCGGGTCGTCCCCGCGCCGCCGAAAGGCAGGCGCGTCCATTCTCTCTCAAAACCGGCAAAGTGCGATCTTTTCATTGATCTGTCGCAAGTTGCCAGCCGCGGGGAGAATGCGCTTCGATGGCGAAAGTTCCACCAGGGTTTCATCCGGATCGGTGCAAAGAGACCGGGCGAGGGCCTGGCGCGCCGGGTGGAAGGGACTGGTTTCGCTCCGAAAAGGCCAGGGTCGCACGGACCGGGGGCGCAAGGCCGGTGCCGCTCCCGCGTGGCGCCGCGTGGCGCCGTCTGGGGGTGGCTCCAGGGCGTGGCTCTAAAGCGCCGCGTTGTTGTAGCAGTGCCAGGTGAAGATCGCCGCCGCGCCGCGGTGCGGGCGCCAGGCTTCGGCCAGCGCGCGGGTTTCCTTTTCGCTGGGCCTTTGGGCAAGACCCAGGATCTTGCCGATGCCCACCTGCACCGCAAGGTCGCCCGCGGGCCAGATGTCGGGGCGCCCTTCGGCAAAGAGCAGGTAGATCTCCGCCGACCAGCGCCCGATGCCCTTGATCTGGATAAGCTGCGCGATCGCCGCCTCGTCGTCCTCGGGCAGATTGTCGAGGTCGAGCGTGCCGGCCACGACCAGTTCGCACAAGGAGCGCGCGTAGCCCTGCTTCTGGCGCGACAGGCCGCAGGCGCGCAGCGCGTCGAATTCGGCGGCGAGCAGCGCTTCGGGCGGCACCGCCGCGCCCAGCAGCGCTTCGAGCCTGGCCCAGACCGAACTGGCCGCGGCGACCGAGACCTGCTGGCCCACGATCGTGCGCAGCAAGGTGGCGTAGCCGGTCGGGCGCAGGCGCGGTTCGGGGTAGCCGCAGGCGGCGAGCGCGCGCGCCATGGCCGGCTCGATCGCGCCGATCGCGGCCAGCCCCTGCTCGATCTGCCTTGCGCTCAGTCCCATGGTCGCCTTCCTCGTACAGACCCGATACCGCGCTTGATGGCCTTGCAGTATTACGTTTTGGTCAATTGTTATGAATATACCGGCTTGCCAAAGCCCGGCGGCGCTTCTAGCACCGCAACGCAGCGGCGTGTAGAGGTGCCGCGAAGCAATCCGCACCACCTAGAGGGGAACACAGGAAAATGCCGCAGATCACCGTCGTCAACTCGTCGGGCGAGGAAAAGAGCGTCGAGGCCGAACTGGGCCGCACGCTGATGGAAACCATTCGCGACAACGGCTTCGACGAACTTCTCGCGCTGTGCGGCGGTTGCTGCTCGTGCGCCACCTGCCACGTCCACATCGATCCCGCCTACCTCGATAAGCTGCCCGAGATGAGCGAAGACGAATCCGACCTGCTCGACAGCTCGGACGCGCGCAACGAAACCTCGCGCCTCTCGTGCCAGGTTCCGGTCACCGACGCGCTCGACGGCCTCAAGGTCACGATCGTCTCGGAAGACTGATTCTTTTTCGATGGTCCGGCGCGGGGCGGCAAGGGCCCGCGCCGGACCATCGCGACGCGTTCACCGTGCGTCCAGCTTTACCGGCCTAAAGCGCAATTGAATTGCGACACCGACAGGCCCGACCTACATCTTCCCGCATGACAGCACCTGACTCCCGACCTTCGTCCATCGACCTCATCGGCAACACGCCGCTCGTCCTGCTGAAAGGACCAAGCGCGGCGGCCGGATGCGAAATCTGGGGCAAGTGCGAATTCGCCAACCCCGGCGCCTCGGTCAAGGACCGCGCGGCGCTGTGGATCGTGCGCGATGCGGAAAGCCGGGGCGAGCTGCTTCCCGGCGGCACGGTGATCGAAGGGACGGCCGGCAACACCGGCATCGGCATCGCGCTTGTCGCCAACGCGCGCGGCTACAAGTCGGTCATCGTCATGCCCGACAACCAGTCCAAGGAAAAGATGGACACGCTGCGTGCGCTGGGCGCCGAGCTGGTCCTCGTGCCGCCCACCAAGTTCGCCGATCCCAACCACTTCGTGCACACCTCGCGCCGTCTCGCCGAAGAGACGCCCGGTGCGGTCTGGGCCAACCAGTTCGACAACGTGGCCAACCGCAAGGCGCATATCGAAAGCACCGCGCCCGAGATCTGGCAGCAGATGGGCGGGCGGATCGACGGCTTCACGTGCGCGGCGGGCACCGGCGGCACGCTGGCGGGCACCGGGCTCGGGCTCAAGGCCTTCGACGAGGCGATCACCGTTGCGCTGACCGATCCTTATGGCGCGGCGCTCTACAACTATTACGCCAACGGGGAACTGAAGGCCGAGGG
This sequence comes from Novosphingobium organovorum, assembly GCF_022832435.1. Classification (GTDB taxonomy): domain Bacteria; phylum Pseudomonadota; class Alphaproteobacteria; order Sphingomonadales; family Sphingomonadaceae; genus Novosphingobium; species Novosphingobium organovorum. The sequence goes on from NZ_JALHLF010000149.1 coordinate 5,747, forward strand.
GTCTTCGGTCGCCGAGGGGATCGGGCAGGGGCGCATCACCGCCAACCTCGAAGGCGCGCCGATCGACACGCAGTTTCGCATGTCGGACGAGGAAGGCCTCGAATGGGTGCGCCGCCTGCTGTCCGAAGAAGGGCTGTGCCTGGGGCTGTCCTCGGGGATCAACGTGGCGGGAGCGGTCGCGCTGGGCCGCCAACTCGTCGCGCAGGGCAAGGTTCAGCCGCGCGTGGTGACGATCCTGTGCGACACCGGCTTTCGCTACTTGTCCACACTTTACAATCCCCAATGGCTCGAAGCCAAGGGCCTGCCGGTCTTTCCCTGGCTCGCCCGCTGAGGTAATTTTACACCCACGATGCCCGCCAGGATACCGCCCCAGGTTCTCGAGCCCCTGACATCGGCGCAGCATTACGCGCCGCCCGATCCACGCGAGTTGCGCGCGCAGGCGGTGCACCGCCTGCAGATCGGGCTGTTCGGGCTCTGCGCGATGCTGCTGATCGTGGGCCTGGCGAACATCATCATGGATCGCGCCCGGCTGGCCGACAAGGCCGACCCGATCCGCGACGTGGTGGCGGCCGATGCGCCCGACAAGAAGCCGGTGAGCGATCCGCTCGCCGACATCGGGGTCATGCCCGCCGCCGAACCTTCCCCCACGCCGACGCCGACTCCGGCCACCTCGCCCGGCGCGATGCCGGGGGGCAATACGGGAGCGGGCACGGGCGGCGGGCCGTCCGGCGCCAGTCCGAGCCCGAC
>NZ_JALHLF010000015.1 GCF_022832435.1 Novosphingobium organovorum
GCGCGCACGGTCGGGCGCGACCGGGCGAGCGGGGCGCGCAGCGCGCACGCGATGGCGCTGTTCGAGAGCACCGTGGCGATCAACCTTTCCGGTACCTTCCGGTGCTGTGCGCTTGCCGCGCAGGGCATGGTCGGCCTCGATCCGCTCGACGCGTCGGGCGCGCGCGGGGTCATCGTCAACACCGCGTCGATCGCGGCGCAGGACGGCCAGATCGGGCAGGCGGCCTATGCCGCGTCCAAGGGCGGGGTGCTTGCGCTCACGCTGCCGCTGGCGCGCGATCTCATGGATGATGGCATCCGCGTCAACGCGATCCTGCCCGGCGTCTTTGCAACCCCGATGGTTACGGCCATGCCACAGGGGGTGCAGGACGCGCTGGCGGCTGCGGTCCCGTTTCCCAAACGGCTGGGGGAACCGCGCGATTTCGCGCAAGCCGTGCTCTTTGCGATCGAGAACGACTACCTCAACGGCGCGGCGATCCGGCTCGATGGGGCAATCCGCATGGGGGCGAAGTAGGACACGGCCGGTGGACGCGCCCGAAAGTAGGGCTTGCGTTCCGGCGCGGCAGCGGTGAAGGGCAAGGGGCATGCCAGAAAAACAGGATCTTGGGGCACCACCGGGCGCGCGCGCGCTGCTGCTGGACACGGCCAGCGCGATCATGCGCGAGGGCGACGTGATCGACATTTCGCTGTCCGAGCTGTCGCTGCGTTCGGGGCTCAATTCGGCCTTGGTGAAGTACTATTTCGGCAACAAGGCCGGGCTGCTCAAGGCGCTGCTCGACCGCGACTGGGAAGCCATCGTCACCTCGGTCGACGCGCTCGTCGCCAAGGACGGCTGGTCGCCCGAGGCCAAGCTGCGCCGCCACATCCTCAAGGTCGTCGATACCTTCTACGAGGTGCCCTACCTCAACCGGCTGACCATGCGCGTGATCCGCGAGAGCGACGACCGCGAGGCGCGGCGCATTGCCGACTGCTATCTTTCGCCGATGTACCGTGCCTATGAAAGCCTGATCGGCGACGGCGTGGCGGCGGGCGTGTTCCGGCCGACCGACCCGCAGCTGTTCTACTTCACCGTCACCGGGGCAGCCGACCGCTTCTTCTCCGCGCGGCTGGTGCTCAAGCACTGCTTCGACCAGGACACGTTGACCGAGGCCCTGCGCGACCGCTATCGCGAACACACTCTCGACATCATCATGGCAGGTATCCTTGCGCGCTGAAAAATCGACCTCGTGGCACATCGGTGTCCTTGGCGGATCGGGCCTTGCGGCCGGTATCGGGCTCGAGGAGGCTCAGGAGATCGAGGTCGCCTCGCCGTTCGGCGCGCCTTCGGCTCCGGTCGTCACCGGGCGGCTGGGGGGCGTGCGCTTCACCTTCCTGGCCCGCCACGGAAAGGGACACGCGATCGCGCCGGGCGAGGTCAATTACCGTGCCAACATCGACGTGCTCAAGCGCTGCGGGGCGACCGACGTGCTCGCGCTCTCGGCGATCGGATCGCTGTGCGAGGCGATGGCGCCGGGTGACATGGTGCTGGTCGACCAGTTCATCGATCGCACCACGGCGCGCACCGGCAGCTTCTTCGGTTCCGGGCTGGTGGCGCATGTCTCGCTGGCCGATCCCACCTGTGAGCGCCTGCGCACGCTGCTGGGCAAGGCCGCAGGGCAGACCGGCGCCAGGGTCCACCCTTCGGGCACGTATGTGTGCATCGAAGGGCCGCAGTTCTCGACCCGCGCTGAAAGCCGGATGTACCAGGGCTGGGGCGGCGAAGTGATCGGCATGACCGGAATGCCCGAAGCCCGCCTCGCGCGGGAGGCCGAGCTGCCTTACGCGATGCTGGGCATGGTCACCGACTATGACTGCTGGCGTGTGGAAGAAGCGGGCGTCGAGGTCAGCCACGTGCTTGCGGTGATGCAGGCCAACGCCGAAGTGGCGCGCGCGGCGCTGCGCGAACTGGCCGCCCGGCTGCCCAGGAAGCGCACCCCGGCGCCGGCGGACACCGCGCTCGACCATGCGCTGATCACCGCGCCCGAGGCGCGCGATTCGGCGCTGGTGCGCAAGCTGGACGCGGTGGCCTGCCGCCTGTTCGGCGAGCGCGACTGAGCGATCGCGATGGCCCGCAAGGCGCGCTCCAAGCGCTACCTCACCGCGACCATGCCCGATGGCTACGTCAAGACCATCGGGCCGACCGCCGATCCCTTCACCCATTACTGGCGGATCGTGGCCGAGCTGGCGAACGGCAAGACCGAGGTGTTCTGGGGCCACACCCGCTCCGAAGCCGAAGCGCGCAAGCTGCGCGGCCCGGCCGCCGATGGCGCGCGCAAGCGGGGGTGGCACAGCTACCGCTTCGAGATCGCCGAACTGGTCGAGAGTGATACGGCGCCTTGAATTTCGACTGTCGCGTGCCGGGTGCGGGAGCGCGCAGCCGCCGGTCCGCGCTGGGCCAGCCAGTATGCCGGGTCAAGGGATGGCAAATCCCTTGAATCAAAATCTTTTCCTGTTTTTTCTTCGCACCTTCCCCGATCCCCCGACCTGGGCGCTTTTGTCCCAGTGACGCGCTGCCCGATGCGCTATAAGCGGGCCGACGCGATGCAGGGGATTCGCATCTTTATCGCGCGCTACCGGGCGGTGGCGGCGCTGTTGCTGGTCTTGGCGCTGGCGATGAAGGCGTTCGTGCCGACNGATGCAGGGGATTCGCATCTTTATCGCGCGCTACCGGGCGGTGGCGGCGCTGTTGCTGGTCTTGGCGCTGGCGATGAAGGCGTTCGTGCCGACCGGGTTCATGGTCGGCACCGACACCGGCCGGACACTGACCGTGCAGATCTGCGACGGGCAGGGGCAGACCATGCTTACGCGCATCGCGCTGGGTTCGAAGGGCGCTCAGCCCGACAAGACCCTCGACGAGCACGCCAAGGCGGCCAAGGACTGTCCGTTCACGGCGCTTTCGATGGCCTCGCTCGATGCCGGGGATGCGCTGTTCGTCGCGCTGGCGCTGGCGTTCCTGCTGGCGCTCGGCTTTCTGCCCGCGCCGCCTCTGCGGCTTTACGCGCGGCGCTATCATCGCCCGCCTTTGCGCGCGCCACCCGCGCTGTCCTGAACCCTTTTGAACGGGCGGCTCCGTGCCGTCGTCACCGGTCAGCCGCGGCGTTTTGCCGCGCGTGCGATCCGCTCTTGCGCCCGATGGCGCGCGGGGCCGGTGCGTCATTCCATTCCGATTCAGGACGTAGATTTCATGACTTCGCTTTTTTCGCGCGCGCTGCGCGTGTCGTTGCTGGGCTGTTCGGCCCTGGTTCCGCTCGCCGCCCATGCCGAGGATGCGGCCGATCCCGCGAGCGTTCCGGCGGCCATCGTCGAGGGGCAGATGCCCGATGCCAGCGTCGCCGGCACGACCCTTTCCGAAGAGACCATCCGCAAGCGCGGCGCCAGTGCGAGCGACACCAGCACCATCCTTGCAGACATCGCCGGGGTAAGCGTCAACGCAGGGGGCGGCTTTTCGGGTATGCCCGCGCTCCGGGGGCTCAGCGAACAGCGCCTGCGTATGCTTGTCGACGGGCAGCCGATCGACCAGTCGTGCCCCAACGACATGAATTCGCCGCTGTCCTACACCAACCCGCAGACCGTTTCGTCGATCGCGGTGACGCCGGGGGTCGCCCCGGTGAGCCTGGGCGGTGACAATATCGGGGGCGTGATCGCGGTCGACGGACCGGCGCCGCGCTTTGCCAAGGGGGATGGCACGCTGGTGACGGGCAGCGCCTCGAGCTACTACCGTTCGAACGGCAACGCCTTTGGCGGCTCGGTCGCGCTGACCGTGGCGAGCCGCAATCTGAGCGCGACCTACACCGGTTCCTACACCCAGTCGGGCAACTACAAGGCGGGCGGTGACCTCGGCACCGTCCACTCGACCCAATTCGCCAAGACCGATCACGCGCTCGCGCTCGCGCTCCAGACCGGGGCCGGGCTGTTCGAGGTCAAGGGAGGCTACCAGTACAGCCCTTATGAGGGCTTCGCCAACCAGTGGATGGACATGATCGACAACCGCTCGTGGTTCGTCAACGGCCGGTTTCGCGGCGCCTACGACTGGGGCAAGGTGGACCTCACCGCAAGCTACCGCGACACCCGGCACTCGATGAACTTCCTCGCCGACAAGCTGCCCGGTGACATGCCGATGAAGACGCAGGTCCACACCTTCAACAGCGCGGCGAAGTTCGAGATCCCGCTTAGCGAACACCACAGCCTGCGCACCGGGATCGAATACCAGCACCAGTGGCTCAACGATTTCTGGCCGCCGGTCGCGGATTCCACGATGATGGGGCCCGATACTTACGTCAACATCAACAAGGCGCACCGCAACCGTCTGGGCGCTTATGGGGAGTGGCAGGGCGACTGGACCTCGACCCTCTCGACGACGCTGGGCGTGCGCTATGAGCGGGTGGCGATGAACACCGGCGACGTGCAGCCTTACGGAACGAGCATGATGCAGGCGGCCGACATCGCGGCGGCGGCGGCGTTCAACGCCCAGGGGCACCGCCGCGTCGATGGCAACTGGAACGCCTCCGCGTTGGTGCACTGGTCGCCCGCACCGACCCTCGCGCTGGAACTGGGCTATGCGCACAAGACCCGTTCGCCCAACATCTACGAGCGCTACACCTGGGGTACCGGTTCGATGTCGAGCCGGATGATCGGGTGGTACGGCGACGGCAACGGCTATGTCGGCAATCTCGACCTCAAGCCCGAGCGGGCCGATACGGTGAGCGCGGCGCTGACCTATCGTCCGGCCGAGGCGGTCAGCCTCAAATTTTCGCCTTACTACACCCACGTCAACGATTACATCGACGCGGCCTATGTCGGCGTGCTGAGCGATCCTTTCGTCCAGCTCCAGTTCGCCAATATCGAAGCCGAGTTCTATGGGCTTGACGCTTCGCTCGAGGCGCGCCTCCAGGGAACGGCCGGGCAGGGCACCACGCTTACCGCGCGGCTTGCCTATGTCCACGGCCAGAACCTGAGCGACGACCTGCCGCTCTACCACCAGATGCCCCTGAACGCGGCGGTGAAGCTGGCGCACACCGAGGGCGCGCTCGAGCTGTCGGGCGAGGTCGAATGGGTCGATCGCAAGGACCGGGTCGACACGCGCCGGGCCGAACCGGTAACCGCGGCCTATGCGACGGTGAACCTGGCCGCGGCCTATTCGCTGGCGGGCTGGCGGCTCGGGCTGGAGGCGAGCAACCTGTTCGACAAGGGGTACTATCTCCCGCTCGGTGGCATCGCGCTCGGCGACTACGACGTCAGCGGGGTCTACCGGCCGGTCGCCGGGCAGGGCCGTTCGATCAACGTGACGCTGGGAACGCATTTCTGATGCGCGGCGCCCCGCCGGTCGGCTGACCGGCGGGGCGTGTGGCTTGGACAAGGGGGAATGTCAGGGGCCGTCTGGAAGGACGCTTAATGGCTGCCGGGACCCCCGCCCGAGAAGGCGTCGGCGATCGAGCAGGCCGCCGGGCCCAGGATGACCACGAACAGCGTTGGCAGGATGAACAGGATCAGCGGCACGGTCATGATCGCGGGCAGGCGGGCGGCCTTTTCCTCGGCGCGCATCATGCGCTCGTTGCGGAATTCGGCCGAGAGCACGCGCAGCGCCGAGGCGAGCGGGGTGCCGTAGCGTTCGGTCTGGATCATCGTCGTCACCACCCCCTTGACCGCGTCGAGATCGACGCGCCAGGCCAGGTTCTCGAACGCCTGGCGGCGCTCGGTGAGGAACGAGAGTTCGATCGAGGTGAGCGAGAACTCATCGCCCAGCTCGGGGTAGGCGCGGCCCAGTTCGCGCGAGACGCGGTCGAAGGCGGCATCGACGGTCAGGCCCGCCTCGGCGCAGATGACGAGCAGGTCGAGCGCGTCGGGCAGCCCTTTGCGGATCGCGAGCGTGCGCTTGGTGACGAGGTTCTGGATGAACAGGTCGGGGCCCTTGTAGCCGGCGATGAGCATCACCGCGAAGGCCATGAAGCGCTTGAAGCTGCCCCATTCGGGAAAGTAGTTGATCCAGTAGATGACGATCGCCGCGGTGCCGCCGAGCAGGATCGGCAGGACCAGGCGGCCGAACACCACCGCGACCGCCCATTGCTTGTCACGGATGCCGGCCTGCGCCATCTTCTGCTGGATTTCCTTAAGCTGGCTGTCCTGGAGCACCTTGAGGCTGCCCAGGATGCGGCTCATCCGGTCGGTCGTCTCGTTGCGGCGGATCAGGCTCTGGCGTTTGCGCGCGCCAGTGGTGATCCCCGCCTTGAGCGCCTCGCGCCGCTCGTTGAGCGCCTTGACGCGCTTGGACATCGGATCGCGTACGGTCAGCACGGTGTAGATCGCATAGAGCGTGGCCATCGCCGCGATCATCGCGAGGAAGGTGCCGACGAGGATGACGTCGAAACCCAGGATGGTGGGCCCTGCGGGCTGTTCGAACATGGTCCCTTGTCCCTCGCTCAGATCTCGAAACTGACCATCTTGGCCATGATGAAGGCGCCGATGCCCATCCACACGCCGCCGGCCAGACCGGCGACCATCAGCCGCTCGTCGACGAAGAACTGGCCGATGTACTTGGCGTTGACCCACCAGATGAGGCCGAAGACGATGAACGGCAGCGAGCCCACGATGTAGGCCGAAGCCTTCGATTCCGAGCTCATCGCCCGGATCTTGAGCTTCATCTGCGCGCGCTTGCGCAGCACGTCGGCGAGGTTGGCGAGCGTTTCGGCGAGGTTGCCGCCGGTCTCGCGCTGGATCGCAAGGGTGATGCAGAAGAAGTTGAATTCGGCGATGCCCATGCGATCGGCGGTTTCCTGGAGGGCATCCTCCATGGTCTTGCCGATCTTGATGCGCTCGGTCACCAGCTTGAATTCCTCACCCACCGGGCCGGGCACTTCCCTTGCCACCACACCCAGCGTCTCGGTTACCGGGAGGCCGGAGCGCAGGCCGCGCACGAGCAGTTCGATGGCGTCGGGAAACTTGGTGATGAAGGCGTTGGTGCGCCGGTTGATCATCATGTTGAGCGCCATGTGCGGAATGCCCGCGCCCGCAAACAGGCCGAAGGCGAGGCCCAGCAGCGGCGCGCCCGACTTGAGGTAGATGATCGCGGTGACGAAGGCGCCGATCCCCAGCGAGCCATAGAGGTACTGGGTCAGCGTCCACGACATGCCCGAGCGCAGCAGGCGCAGTTCGAGCGCCTCGATGCGCGAGTTCGACCCCGCGATGCGCCGGGCCTTGGGGCGACGCGCGGCGACGGCCTTGCGCATCTGCGCCTCGACCCGGTCGTTGGTGCTCTGCGAGTGGCGGTAGCGCAGCGCCTTCATGCGGCGCGCCGATTCCTTGGCCGGACTGGGGCCGGACAGGGCGAGAAACAGCAGCACCATCGTGGCCATCAGGCCAGCGGCAATGAGGATGAGCTGGATCGGATTCATCGCTTGCTTCTACCTTCTCTCGCTTCCCTGGCGCTCCCGACCCTGTCCGGAAAAAGGGGGCGGCCCGCCTCAGGCGTTCGCCGCGTCCTTCTTGGTGCCCATGCTCGACATGAAAGCCTTGATGTCGAGCTTGTCGAACAGCGAGGCCTTCTTGCCCTCGGCCGCGCCCGTCGGGCCTTCCTCGCGGCTGCTCAGAACCATCGCGGCCAGTTCGCGCATCGCGGCCCCCGCCTTGTTCGACCGGTTGGCGTCGGCGAACGTCTGGCCCAGCTTGGCGGCAAGCGCGGCGGCCTTGGCGTCGTAGGCGATCGACAGCGCGATCTTGGTCTCGATCGACGCCTCGAAGTCGGACTTGCTGATCTCGCTCACCGCCGCCTGCATCTTGTTGGCGACCACGATCACCCGCGCGTGCGGGGCGTTGACCTTGAGCCAGGACAGCATGCGGATCGAATCGCGCGCCGAGGCGAGGGTGAGCTCGGTCACCAGCACCACCACGTTCACGTCGGCGACGAGCTGCGGGAAATTGATCAGCATGTTGCGCGGCATGTCGATCACGGTCGCCTCGAACGCCTCGCGAAATTCCTCCTCGAGTTGCAGGAAGGCGGCGCCGTCGGTCATCAGCGGGGTGCTGATGGGGGCTTCGGCGGAGAGGATGGCGAGATTGTCGTTGGCGCGGATCATCGCGCGCTCGATGAACAGGCCATCGATACGGCTCGGGTTCTCGATCGCGTCGGTGAGGCCGCGGCCGGGCTCGAGATCGAGGCACAGCGCGCCGGTCCCGAAATGGATGTCGAGATCGAGCAGCGCGGTGGGCAGCTTGTTGTCGGCGCTGAACAGCCAGGCCAGCGAGGTGGCGATGGTCGAGGCGCCGACCCCGCCGCGCGTGCCGATCACGGCGGTCGAGATGTGCTGGCTCGCGCCGCTGCCGTCGCTGCTCTTGGGGGCGGCGTAGACGGCCTGCGCCTGCGCCAGCGAATCGCGCACCTGCGCGGGCGAGAGGGGCTTGAGCAGGTAGTCGTGGATGCCGCTGGCGATGAGGTCGCGGTAGAGGCGCACGTCGTTGACCTGGCCGACCGAGATCACGATCGTCCCCGGCTCGCACACTTCGGCCAGCGCGTTGATGTCGCTCAGCGGATCGCCGCTTTCGGACAGGTCGACCATCAGGATGTTGGGCGAGGCGGTGATCGAGAGCGACTGGATGGCGTTGCGCAGGCCGCCCTTGTTGCACTTTTCAGGCTGCCAGCCCATTTCCATCGCGATCGGCCGGATCACATCGAGCGAGGCTTCGTCGCACAAGTAGGCGGCGAACTGGTCGCGTCCGTTACCCGCGCCGGATTTCCAAGGTGCGTTCATCGATCAGCTCCCACTCGTGCCGGTTTCGGAAACCTGGTTGCCCTTGCCGGTCGTCTCGGCCTTGCGGTAGGCCTCGATCGCCTTGGTCGAGGTCATCACCGTGGTGTCGCCCGAGCCCTGCTGGCCGCTGATGAGATCGTCCGGGTTGGCGATCATCGCGGCGAGGTTCGAGTTGGTCGCGCAGCCGTAGTTGCTCGACAGGCCGTTGTTGGGGTTGAAGTCCGAACGCGTGTCCCAATTGGGGCAGCTGGGGACCGAGGCCTGCGAGCGCGACAGGATCACGCGCACCGTGCCCGGCTCGACATAGCCCGCGGTTACCGGGGCGCCTTCGCTGAGGAGGATGCCGCGTTGCGAGGCAAGCTCGGCGACGGCGGTGCGGGCCGCCGGGTTGTGCGCCGGGTCCTCGATATAGACCTTGTCGCCGTACTTGAGCTTCATCGCGTCGAGCCAGCCCTTGAGGCGCTGCGGTTCGCCATAGGCGAGCCCGGCGTCGCTGGCGGTGAGGTCGAGCGTGTAGTTGGTGGTCTCGACCACGGGCTGGTGCGGCGAATACATCGAGCGGTTGGTCGGCATGCCGCCGCAGCCGGCAAGCGCGGTGGCCAGCGCCAGGATGAGCGTGGCCCCCGCGATCCGGCGCGTGCGTGACGGGTGGATGGTGCGCATGGTGGTCAGCTCTTTCAATTGAGGTTGAAACCGGGCTGGGCGGCGGTGTCGTCGGCGCTCGTGGCCTGACCGGTCGCGCCGGTGGGCGCGGCGGGCGCCGTCGTCGCAGGGGCACGGGTCGGGGCGGGGCGCTTCTGGCCGTCCTTGCCGTCGCTCGACTGGTTGGCGAGGATGCGCTGAAGTTCGTTGGGCGAATTGAAGCCGTCGGTGGGCAGCGCGATCTGCGAGGCGTCGACCGGGCTGACGAGGTAGGGCGTGATGACGATGACCAGTTCGGTCTCGCCGCGCTTGTAGCTGGTCGAACGGAACAGCGAGCCCAGGATCGGCAGGTCGCCCGCGCCGGGCATCTTCTGGATCGAATTCGAGGTGTTGTTGCTCAGCAGCCCGGCGATCATGAAACTCTGGCCTGAGCCCAGCTCGACCGTCGTTTCGGTGCGGCGGGTGGTCAGCGCGGGCACTTCGTAGCCGTTGAGCGTGACCGCACCGTCGCTCGACAGTTCGGAAACTTCGGGGCGCACGCGCAGCGAGATACGGCCGTTGGAGAGCACCGTCGGGGTATAGCTCAGGCTCACGCCGTACTGCTTGTATTCGATGGTGACGGTGGTGCTGCCGCTGCTGCCCTGGCTGATCGGGATCGGGTATTCGCCGCCGGCGAGGAATTCGGCGGTCTCGCCCGAAAGCGCGGTGAGGTTGGGCTGGGCGAGGCTGGTGACGAGGCCCACCGTCTCGCCCGCGTCGAGCGCGGCGAGGATGTTCATGCCGAACAGCTTGCCGGCCCCGGCCAGCGTCGTGCCCGAGCTATAGGCCGAGACCGAGGTGCCCGTGCCGGTCGCTCCGACGCCCAGGCTGCCCGATGTGGCAAGCCCGGTGGCCGAACCCTGGCCGACGCCGAACTTGAAGCCGTTGGTGTTGTCGATCGAGGAAAGGTTGACCCCCAGCGACTTGACCAGCGAGCGGCTGACTTCGGCGATGCGCACCTGCAGGTTGACCTGGAGCGGGGTCGCGGTGCGCAGGCGGCTGATGACGTTGGCGTCCTTGCCGACATAGGCCTGGACCAGCCGTTCGGCTTCGGCGGCATCTTCGGGGGCCTTGATCGTGCCGGTCAGCAGGAACGTGCTGGTGCCCATCGTCGAGACGGTGATGTGCGCTTCGGGCATGGCCAGCTTGAGCATCGAATCGACGCTGTCGAAGTTCGAGCCGACGCGGATGTTGGCCGACCAGATCACCTTGCCCGCCTTGTCGCTGGCATAGACCGTGGTGGTGCCGCCAGCCTTGCCGAAGACGTAGAGCTGGCTGGTCGACTTGACCTGGACGTCGGCCACCGAATCGTTGGCGACGAACACGTCGGCCATGCGGGCGGGCAGCGTGACGAGCTGGCCGTTGCCGATCGACAGCGAGATGTCCTGCGCGGGCCGCACGACGGTCTGCGCCTGGGCCGGGCTCGCCGCAGCGGCGGTCAGCAGCGCTGCGGCCGGTATGAGCGCGCAGGCCGCGCCGAGCAGGGAAGGAAGGAGGCGACGCGTCATGGCAGGGCCCTTTGCGATGGCCGGAAGGCGAGAAGAAGTACGGTTGCGAAGGCGCGGTGCAAGAGCGGGCGTGATCGGGCGCATGGGGCTCACTTCAGGCCGGTGGAAACCGGCTCCTCGGTGGTCACCTTGCCGCGGGTGACGCGCACCACCGGGCCCGAGGGAACGGGGCGCGCGGCCGGAGCGCCAGCGCTGGCGAGCTGGGGCGAGGGCATCAGCGCGCCGCCGTTGCTCTCCACCGCCTGGGGCGGGGCGCTCGAGCGCTGGAAGCGCGAGACGTCGCCGCCGGTGACATAAGTGCTGTTGCCTTCGATCGGACGGGTCATGGCCTGGCGCATGAGCAGGGCCTCCTGCTCCTTGGTGGCGCCCTCGGGGACCTTGACGTCGCCGCTGGCGAGTGCGCTCTCGAAGGTGCCCTGGTTGTCTGCAATCGATCGCAGCGAGAGGCTGAGTTCGCCGATCTCTTCGGCGACCGCGATCTTTTCGGCGATGCGCGGGGTCACTTCGAGCGTGACGGTGCGGAAGGCACGGACCACGGTCTTGCCGTCCTCGACGTCGTTGTTGGTGGTCTGGTCGGTGGCCAGGACGCGCAGGTTGCGCAGGATCGTTTCGGTGGTGCTGAGCGGCTCGCCCTGGCCCTTGACCTGCTGGGTGAGCATCATGTCGACCCGGTCGCCGGGAAAGATGAAGCCGCCAACGCCGGTCTTGGCCGAAACCGAGATGGTCACCGCGCGCATTCCCGGCCCGAGCGCGGCCGCGAGGAATCCGCGATCACCCGGCGCGACGAGGGAGCCTTGGGTGACCGGCTGGCCGGCGGTGATCGGGTAGCGCACGACGGTGCCGAGCAGCTTGCTCATGTCCGCCTCGCCGTCGATGAAGTAGACGTCCTTGACCAGCTCCTTGGGCCAGTCCTGGTACGAGATCGAGTCGGCGGTGAGGATGGTTCCCACGGGCAGGGCGCGCTGGGCCACGAGAACCTTGGGGCCCTTGGGGGCGACGGCCACGGCTTCGGCCTTGGGAGCCGACGCTCCGGCGAACATCGAACGCGCTGCGATCGCTGTTCCGGCCGCCACGATCAGCGCGACCACCAGCAGCAGCAGCTTCTTTCTATCCATGGCTCTTCAAGCCCCCTGAAAATCCCGTTTGCTTGCGCAGTGTATCGGGTGAATTGGTTAAGATCGGGTTCACCGCGATTATCCGGCCACTGGCGCGGCTTGCAGCGCACGCTCGCCCAGGACCCACAGTCCGGCGGCGGAAATCGCCACGCCGTAGGGGATCGGCAGGCGGGCCTTCTGGCGGCGCACGATGTGGAGGAACCCGAAGAGAAAACCGGCCACCAGCACGATCGCGGCGGCGATCACCAGCCAGGTCGGTGGCAGCGCGACGCGAATCGATTGCAGTGCGGCGCCTGAAACGAGCGGGCGGTGCAGTGCGAGCGCGAACAGCACCGCACCCGCGCAGCCTACCCAGCCGATCGCGGCCATCGCCGCGAGGGCATCGCGCCCGCGTTCGCCAGGGCGGCGCTGCATGTTGCAGGCCGCCATCGCCACCGAGCCCGCGCCCCCCAGCACCGCCATGAGTACGACGAGCTGGAGGAAGGCGCTGGGGCTGAACCACAGGGCCAGCGCGGTCAGCAGCTTGACGTCGCCGCCGCCCATCTGGCCGGTAGCGAACAGCGCGCAGGCGATTGCGAAAGTGATGGCGCACAGCGCCAGCTGGAAGCCGATCGCGCTCCACCCCATGCCGCTCGCCAGCCACCACACGGGGGCGGCCAGCGCGATTGCGGCGTTAAGGGTGTTATCTATCTCGCGGCGCTTGATGTCGGTGTAGGCGGCGACGAGCAGGGCGGTTGCCAAGGCAGCCAGCAATGCGTACGAAAAATAACCACCTGACATGGATGCGTCCCCTTACGACACCCTCGTCTAGCGGCGATCACTTACTAAAAAGTAACCAGTTACCCGAGGCCGAGATTAGCCTGATGATTGATGCACCGCAGCATGAGGGCCCCCGTCCGTCGCGTCGTTCGATCCCGTCCGATGCGCGCGAAGACCGCTGGCACGCGCGCGATGGTTTCGCGATCCGCCGCCTGACGATCCCGGCGCGCGGGGCCGGCTGGGCCCAGCGCGGATCGATCCTGTTCATGCCCGGGCGCGGGGACTGCTACGAGAAGTGGCTCGAGACGCTTGAAGGCTGGGCCGATGCGGGCTGGCACGTGACCTCGGCCGACTGGCGCGGGCAGGGCCTGAGCGGCCGCCTGGGGGACGATGCGATCACCGGCCATGTCGACGATTTCGCGCCGTGGGTCGACGATTACACGACGCTGTGGAACGAATGGAAGGCGCAGACGCCCGCTCCACACGTCGCGATGGGCCATTCGATGGGCGGTAATCTGGTCCTGCGCGCGGTCGCCGAGCGGCGTGTCGAGCCCGATGCGCTGGTGCTTTCAGCGCCCATGCTGGGCCTCCATCCGACCTGGGCGCCGAGCGGGCTGCTGCTGGCCATCGCGCGGGTGATCTGCGCGCTGGGGCTGCGCCGCAAGCCCGCGTGGAAGGCCAGCGAACGGCCCGAGCTGCTGCCGCGCGACCGCCAGCACCTGCTCACCCACGACGCCAGCCGCTACGCCGACGAGCAGTGGTGGTACGCGCAGCGTCCGGGGCTGGTGATGGGCCCGGCAAGCTGGGGCTGGATCGCCAGCGCGCTCGATTCGATCGTGGGGCTCGAAGAAAAGCCGATTCTCGAAACGCTCGACCTGCCGGTGCTCCTGCTGGGCACCCGCGTCGACGGGCTGGTGTCCTGGCCTGCGATCCGCAAGACTGCCGCGCGCCTGCCCAATGGTGAGCTGGTGGGCTACAGCGACGAGTGCGCGCACGAGATCCTGCGCGAAAGCGACCCGGTGCGTAACCACGCGCTTGCGGAAATCGAGGCCTTCCTGAAGCGGGCGCTTGGCGCTAGGGGCTGATCCCCTATGTCCCACCGTTTCGATATCGTCGTGGTTGGCTCCGGCATGGCCGGTGCCTCGCTGGCGGCCGCGATTGGCGCGCGCGCGAAAGTCCTGCTGATCGAGGCCGAGGAGGCGCCGGGCTACCATGCCACCGGCCGTTCGGCGGCGTTCTGGGTGGAAAGCTACGGTGGCCCCGGTGTCCAGCCGCTGACCGCGGCGGCGGGCCCCGCGCTCCACGCGCTGGGGGTGCTGCATCCGCGCGTCGGGCTGACCATCGGGCGCGCGGGACAGGAAGCGCAGGTGCGCGCCTTTGCCGAAACCTTCCGCGCGATCGACGTCGCCGTCGACCTGCTGGAGCGCGAGGGTATCGAACGGTGTGTGCCGGGCCTCAAGCCCGCCTGGACCTGCGCGGCGAGCGAGCCGACGACGTGCGACATCGACGTTGCACGGCTGCACCAGCACTATCTCGCGCAGGCGCGCCAGGCCGGGGCGCAGCAGTGGAACCGGGCGGCCTTGCGCGGTGCCCGGCGCGACGGGACCGGACCCGATGCGGGCTGGCGGCTCGAGCTGGCCGACGGCCGGGTGGTGACCTGCGCGGTGCTGGTGAACGCGGCCGGGGCCTGGGCCGATCCGGTGGCGCGGATGGCGGGGGCGGGCGCGATCGGCATCGTGCCGCTGCGCCGCTCGATCGCGCAGCTGGCGATGGTCCACCCGGTGCCCGACGATCTGCCGCTCGTCCTCGATATCGACGGCACGTTCTACTTCAAGCCTGAAAACGGGCGGTTGTGGCTCAGCCCGCACGACGAGACGCCGAGCGCGCCGTGCGATGCCGCGCCCGAGGAGATCGACATCGCGCTGGCCATCGACCGGTTCCAGCAAGTGGTCGACTGGCCGATCGAACGGGTCGAGCATCGCTGGGCGGGCTTGCGCTCATTCGCGCCCGACCGGCTGCCGGTCTACGGCTTCGATCCGCAGGTCGCCGGGTTCTTCTGGTGCGCGGGGCAGGGTGGTTTCGGCATCCAGACCGCCCCTGCCGCAGCCGATCTTGCTGCGCGGCTCCTGCTCGGCGATGCGCCTGGCGCGGTCGATCCGCAGGCTTACGCGCCGACCCGGTTTGCCGCGGACGCCTGAGCGCGGAGCGAGCTGATACAAGTGTTTAAGGCAGGGACGGTTGCGGCGTCCTGAGCGATGCGTTTCAATGCATGGGTTGCACCCGGCACGGTGCCGGGTTGCGCGCAACCAGGAGAGAGCGATGGCGCACCGTTTCGAAATCCGCAAGAACAAGGCTGGCGAGTTCGTCGCCTACTTCTGCTACAACGCCGAAACGATGTTCTGGACCGAAGGCTATTCGAGCAAGGCCTCGGCGAAGAACGCAATCGAATCCATCATCAAGAACGGCCCGGCGGCCGAGGTGATCGACACCACGCTCGAAAGCTGAACGCGCCATCTCGCGGTAAGCCGCAGGCGTAGGGCGGGCGGCAGGTCAGGCGGCTGGTCAGGCCGCGAGGGCTTCCTCGCGGTCGCGCGCGGGCGTCTGCGCGCCGCCGCGCTCACCGAAAAAACGCCGTGTCACCCGCGCGCCGATGAAGTGCCAGGAGAGCAGCACCGGCTCGAGCGTGGCCATGCCGACCGCGATCCCGGCAAGCCGGGTCATCGCGGCGCCGGTCTCGATGTGGCTGTAGCTGTCGGGCACCAGCGCGGTCAGCAGCGCGATCGAGAACTGCAGGCCGACGTACTGTGTCGCCTTGCCGCCGGTCTCCAGGTGGCGGCCGATGAACAGGCCAAGGCACGTGCCCGCGACGATGATCACGACGTTGCCATTGGCAAGGACGAGGACGCCGATCGAGAGCAGCGCGGCCGCCAGGCAACCGATCGCACGATGCGCGAGGCGACGGCTCACCGGCACCAGCCCGCTTTGGCCCAGCCCGGCAACCGGCACGATCATCACCGCGATGATGGTGATCGCGGCCTGCGTCAGTTCGGGGATGTGCGTCAGGCTGTAGAGCGCGGGCAGAGTGGCCAGCGCGATGCCTGCCTGCGCGGCGTGGCGTGCCGCGGTCGGGTTCCAGCGCATGCGCTCGGGGCGCGGCTTGCGGTTGGCCAGCCAGTCGTTGCCCGAAAGGAAGGCGGCGGCAAGGCTCACCAGCACGCAGGCGAGGGTACCCGCGCCGACTTCGATCAGGCGCGTGTGCGCGAACTCGATGGTGTCGAGGTGCGGGTTGGCCAGCTTGTCGAGCAGGATGATCTCGAACGTCAGCCCCATCAGGAACCACGCATAGGCGCGCCGTCCGGTAAGCATGCCGTAAAGCCCGATGGTACCGACGACGCCCGCGCTCACGATCGCAACCGTCAGGGACTGGACGGCGAGGGGGGCGAGGACGAGCGCGAGGGCACCGCCGATAAGGGTCCCCACCATGCGCATCACGCCGCGCACGATGGTTTCCATGGTGTCGCTCTTGAGCAGGACGAGCGCAGAGACCGCCGCCCAGTCCACCATGCGCGCGTGCGCCAGCTGGGCGAAGACGACGGCCAGCATGACCGAGATCACGCAAGCGATCTCGTCCGCCATGCGGGGGCCGGGCCGGGCCAGTTCGCGCAGTTCGTGCTGCATGCGGTCTGCGATGAGTTTCACCATGACCCATTCTATGGTGTGAAAAGCGAAACGGTTGAAGATGGGTTTGGTTGCGTTGAGTGCAATCGGGACTTGCGATTGCGCAAATGCAGCGCAATCCTTCGCAACTGCGGCATTTTTCGATGGCGCGCGGGTTCGTAGCGGCCTCGCGAAATTTCCTTACGCAAGGCCGCTGCGGGTCGGTCCGGCAGAGGAAGTCGGGAAATACCCGGAAAATGCGGGCGACTCAGCGATCAATATCAGTGCGAATCAAGGCTCAGTTGCATGAATTGCAATTTAAAATCGCGCAGCGCAACCGCGCCAGCGCCCAGGCGCCGGGGCGTCACGGATCAGGCGATGGCCTTGGCCGCGTCGCTCGCCAACTGGTCGACGCGTTCGTTTTCCGCATGTCCGTTATGGCCGCGCACCCATTGCCAGGTGATCGCATGCGGCTTGGCCGCGGCGAGCATCTCGCGCCACAGCTCGGCGTTGGCGACCGGCTGGCGCGAGGCGTTGACCCAACCCTTCTTCTGCCAGCCGTGAACCCACTTGGTGATCCCGTCGATCACGTACTTGCTGTCGGTGCACAGCGTGATCTCGCAGGGCTGGTTGAGCGCCTGGAGCGCGCGGATGACCGCGGTCATCTCCATGCGGTTGTTGGTGGTGGTCGCTTCGGAGCCCGACATTTCCTTTTCGTGCTGGCCCATGCGCAGCAGCACGCCCCAGCCACCGGGGCCGGGATTGCCCTTGCAGGCCCCATCGGTGAACACTTCGACGCGCTTCATGCGGGCTCTCCGAAGAGCGCCTGGTTCTCGCTCGCGGCGTAGAATTCAAGCCGGCGGGCGAAGGCCAGCGGGTCCTTGGGCGTGACCAGCGCGTCCTCGGGGGTGTTCATCCAGTCATAGGCGCGGGTCGAGAGGAAGCGGACGGCGGCGGCGCGGGCGAGCAGCGGCAGCGCGGCGCGCTCCTCCGCCTGCAGCGGGCGCACGCTTTCATAGCCTTCGAGCAGCGCGCGCGATATCCGTGCGTCGAAACGCGTGCCATCGTCGCTGAAGCACCAGGCGGCGTGGGTCACGGCGATGTCGTAGGCGAGCAGGTCGGTCGCCGCGAAGTAGAAGTCGATGAGGCCGGTGACCTCTTCGCCCAGCATCAGCACGTTGTCGGGAAAGAGGTCGGCGTGGACCACGCCCTCGGGCAGCCCTTGCGGCCAGTGGCGGGTGATGTGGTCGAGTTCGCGCGCGACGGTGGCGGCAAGGCCGGGATGGATCGCGGTGAGGCCGTCGGTGCCGCAGGCGTCCAGCAGCCGCTGCCAGGTCGCCAGCCCCATGGTGTTGGTGCGGCGCTGCGGGAAATCGGCGGTGGCGAGGTGCACTTTGGCGAGCGCGGCGCCGACCGAATGTGCCTGGCCGGGGGTCGGTTCGCTCACCGAGACGCCCGGCAGGAATTCGATCAGCGCGAGCGCCTTGCCCTCGTGGAGGCGATAGCTTGCCCCTTCGCGGTCGTGGATGGTGCGCGGCACCGGGCACTTGCGGGCCGAGAGATAGTCGAGCAGGTCGAGGAAGAAGGGCAGGTCCTCGACCTCGGTGCGCTCCTCGTACATGGTCAGGATGAAGCGGCGCGGCTCCTCGCCTTCGCGCTGGGCTTCGAGCAGCCAGTTCGAATTCGACACGCCCTCGGCGATGCCCTTGGCCGAAAGAAGCGTGCCGACATCGAACGCGGCCACGATCGCGGCCATGTCCTCGGCGCCGATCCGGGTGTAAACTGCCATGTTTTTTCGGGCCTTAGCTGAGCAGTTGCTTGGGCAGCTTGAAGCTGATCGTCTCGTTCGCGGTGACGAATTCCTCGCTCGTCACCTCGCGCAGGTCCTTGAGCCGGTCGATCACCTCGTTGACCAGCGCTTCGGGCGCGGAGGCGCCCGCGGTGAGGCCGACGGTATCGACCCCTTCGAGCCAGGCCGGATCGATGTCGCTCGCGCGCTGGATCAGCTGCGAGCACACGCCCGAGCGCTGCGCCACTTCGGCCAGGCGCAGCGAGTTCGAGCTGTTGGGCGCGCCGATCACGAACATCAACTGGCACTGCGGCGCGACCTTCTTGACCGCGGCCTGGCGATTCGAGGTCGCGTAGCAGATGTCCTCGGCCTTGGGTGCGGCAACCTGGGGGTAGCGCGCCTGGATCGCGGCGATGATCGCGGCGGTATCGTCGACCGAGAGCGTGGTCTGCGACAGGTAGGCCAGCGATGCATCGGGCGCGAAATCGAGCGCGGCGACATCCTCGACCGTCTCGACCAGCGTCATCGCCCCCTCGGGGACCTGCCCGAAGGTACCGATCACCTCGGGATGGCCCGCGTGGCCGATGAACAGGATGTGGCGCCCTTCGGTGATCTGGCGCTCGGCCTGGCGGTGGACCTTGGAGACCAGCGGGCAGGTGGCGTCGAGCCATTGCAGCCCGCGCTCGGTCGCGGCGGCGGGAACCGACTTGGGCACGCCGTGCGCCGAGAAGATCACCGGCACGCCGTCGGGCACTTCGTCCAGTTCTTCCACGAAGATCGCGCCCTTGGCCTTGAGCCCGTCGACCACGAAGCGGTTGTGCACGATTTCGTGGCGCACGTAGACGGGGGGGCCATACTTTTCGATCGCGCGTTCGACGATCTCAATGGCGCGGTCGACACCGGCGCAAAAGCCGCGCGGGGCGGCAATAAACAGGCGGAGGGGCGGTTTCGCCGGTGATGGAAAGGGCGCGTTCATAAACGGCCCTCTAGCGCTTTGCCGCTCGCATCGCTAGGGCAAGCGCACGCCACTCAAGGGAAGCCATGATGAATGCACGCCGTCTGACCGCTACTGTCCTGTTTTCCGCCGCCGCCGTGACGGCGCTTGGCGGGTGCAAGTCGACCGGCGAAATCGTTGTCAGCTCGGGCGTGGGCATCACCGCCGTGCGCAGCCCCTGCCCGGCGGTGGGCATTCCCAACTATACCGGCGACATCACCCTGTTCCGTCCCGGCCCCAAGACCGAGAACAACCTCGACGTGGTGGCCGCGATGACCGACGTGCGCACCCAGTGCAACGATTCGGGCCCCAAGGTATCGAGCCAGGTGAGCTTCGCGGTCCAGGCCCGCCGCTACGACACCAAGGGCGAGCGCACGGTGACGCTGCCCTACTTCGTAAGCATGCTGCAGGGCGGTTCGGCGGTCGTCAGCAAGCGAATCGGCCAGGTTACGCTGCACTTCGCCGATGGCCAGGACCGCGCGCAGGCAACCGCCTCGAGCACGGCCTACGTCGATCGTGCGGCGGCCACGCTGCCCAGCGAAGTGCGCGATCGCATCACCGCCAAGCGCCGCGCGGGCGACCAGGACGCGGCGCTCGACCCGCTGGCCGATCCCACGGTCAAGGCTGCGGTTGCGCGTGCCACCTTCGAAGTGCTCGTTGGCTTCCAGCTCAACGACGACCAGATCGCCTACAACGCCAAGCGCTAAGGCTTGCGCCGCGCGCCAGTGGCGTGAGGCGCGCGCGGGAGGCCTACACGCGGCAACGGTCCTGGCGCATTTTCCCATTACCGGATGGTTCGGAAAAATGCGTCAAGACAAAGGTCTGGAACGGTCGATCGGATGCCGTCTGGTCGAAAATCGCTCTAAAGGTGCGATCCCATCGCGTGCGCAATGGCGGCGTGCGCGTTGTGGGCGATGGCCTTGCGGCTGGCGCGCTGCTCGGGTGTGAGCGGCTCGAGGAAATGGATCGTCAGCGGGATCGCCCGCCAGCGACCGAGCAGGCGCAGCGCGTTGGCAAGGCCGCTTTCCTCACCCAGCCAGGCGATGCGGCGTGCTTCGGGGCCGTAATCGAGCCATACTGGCCGGATCGCGATGGTGCCCGATTGCGCTCCGGGAGCGGCGCGCTCGAGCGCGGACAGCAGCGAGGACTTGAACGGCATGAGCTGCGCGCCGTCCCCGGTGGTGCCTTCGGGAAAGATGGTGAGCGCGCCGGTGTCGGCGAGGGCGGTGCGGACCTGTTCGACCTGCCGCGCGATCGAGCCGCGATCGTGGCGCGCGATGAAGACGGTGTCGTTGAGTTCGCACAGCCAGCGCAAGGGGCCGATGGCGCTCAGTCCGTCATGCGCGACGAAGGCGCAGCCACTCGCACCGGCGAGCGATGGAATGTCGAGCCAGCTGACGTGATTGGCGACGAGTACGCAGGTTTCGCCGCGAGGCGGCCGGGCGCCCTCGATGCGCAGGCGTACGCCCGCAATGGCCGCGACCGCTCGCAGGAAGCGGGTGGGCACCGGGTTGCTGCGGGTGAAAGGCCTGATGGCATAGTAAGCCGTGAGGCTCGTGCCCAGTGCCAGCAGCAGGACGAGAAGGCGCAGCGCAATCAGCGGGTAACGGGCCGGGCCGGGGGGCGGCGGGATGGCCGATGTGTCGTCCGGTGTGTCGGCAGGGGAGCCGGGTATCGGGTCGCGTGCGTTCGCCATGATGCACAGGTCAGCCTTGTGAGGTTCCCGCGCGCCGGGCTGAAGTGCGGGCGCGAGAACCGGCCGAGTGACCTTAGTTGCCTTCGCGCTCGATCTTGACGCCGAACAGTTCCATGCGGTGGTCGACGAGGCGGAAGCCGAGCTTTTCGGCGATCTGCTTTTGCAGCGATTCCAGTTCAGGATCGACGAATTCGATGACCGCACCGGTCTCGACGTCGATCATGTGGTCGTGGTGGGCCTCGGGAGCCGCTTCGTAGCGCGCACGGCCGTCGCCGAAATCGTGGCGGTCAAGGATGCCGGCTTCCTCGAACAGGCGCACCGTGCGGTAGACGGTGGCGATCGAGATGCCGGGATCGATCGCGGTGGCGCGTTCGTGCAGCTTTTCCACGTCGGGGTGGTCGGTGCTTTCGGAAAGCACCTTGGCGATGACGCGGCGCTGTTCGGTAATCCGCAGGCCACGTTCGGCGCACAGGGCTTCAATGTCGATGGGCTGGCTCACGTTGGACCTGTCTTGAGTTGAAACGGAAACACCGGCCAATCTAGGCCGGTGCGCCCCCGATAACAACACTATCGGGGAAGAGGAAAGAGGGCACGGCTAACGTTTGCACGGTTCGTCCCCGGAAAGGTCGGTCCGGGGGCGAAAGGGTGTTCTTGTTCAGCCGTACCCGCTTTCGCGCTTATCGCGTGGCGATCAGGCCGCCACGGCCTTGGGCTTGCGGCCGCGACGGGCGTTGGGCTTGCGGCCCAGGCCGATCTTCTTGGCGAGTTCGCGGCGCTTTTCGGCGTAATTGGGAGCGACCATCGGATAGTCGGCGGGCAGGTTCCAGCGCGCGCGGTATTCTTCCGGGGTCATGTTGTAGTGCGTCATGAGGTGACGCTTGAGCATCTTGAGCTTCTTGCCGTCTTCGAGGCAAACGATGTAATCCGGCTTGATCGAGGCGCGGACCGACACGGCGGGCTCGGGCTTTTCTTCTTCGACGACGTGCGAACCACCCAGGCCCGAGAGGGCGCCGTAAACATTGCTGATGAGCGAGGGGAGGTCATCAACAGTCACGCTGTTGTTGCTTACGTGGGCGGCGACGATGTCCGAGGTAAGGGTGATGAGCGTTTCGCTCATGTCGGGCTGAACGTTTTCCATTTTATTTTCCTCTTTTGCGACCTTGAGGCTTTTTGGGGGGTGGCGAGTCAATCATGACTTGCCGATTTCTCCAATGGACGAATTTAGCGCAAGTTTCAAGTAGCATTCAAAGTTACGTCCCAATTGACCTGGCGGTGGGACTTGAATGCGGGAATTAACAGTAACTTAATTTTTGAGATCGCAGGCGAACGTGATGGCGTCGACCAGTTCGCCATTGTGCATCCGGTAGTAGTTCGGACGTTCGCCAATTCGGTAAAAGCCGAACGTGGTGTAAAGTGATTCGGCTGGATTTCCCTTGCGCATTTCAAGAAGAAGGCGCTCGGCGCCGCGTTTGTTAGAGGAAATGCTAAGTTTATCGAGAAGGATCTTTCCCAGACCGCGGCGGCGATGCTTTGGGGATACTGCCAGGAGGAGCAGCTCTTCTTCGCCAAAGCCGTGGCGCGAGAGGCTGAAGCCGGCCGCCGGAGTGTCGTTGTCCGGTTCGGAGCCATCTTCGGCGATCAGGCAATAATAAGTGTGTCCGAAGATCAGCGAATCCTCAACTTGCCGTCTAGTCCAGGCTTCGCCGTAGACCGGGTCGAAGGCGGCGTTCATGACATCCATCAACTTGTCGATATCTTCGGTCATCGGCGCCCGGTTTATTGCAGATCTTTGCTCATCGTATTTCATCACGTTTCCGTTGGCGCGAAAGTCTGGGCCCACGCGCCGGATCGCGGCTGCGCGGTCAAGTCGGCGCGGGCATGGCCGCAGGTGGCCGCGACGGGGGCGGCGCAGGCGAGGCCGGGCGGGCATCGGGCGCGCGTCCGTAAAGCGGGCTAATGTCCGCGGTGAGGCAGTTGTCGGGCAGTGCGGCGAAGGCGCGTGCGTCGGGAAGGAGGTTGAGGGGAGTGCCGAACTTGCGCCGTGCCACCAGCGCTTCGGCCTGATTGCCCGCCACGCGCTCGGCGCGCAGCCGCGAGGCGGCGGCTTCGGGCGGGAGCGAGGCAAGTGGCTGCAGGGTGTGGCCTGCGGCATCGAAGCTTTCGACGAACCATTCGCCGTGGCCGCCGGTCATCGCCACGTCGAGCGGGCCGTCGCCGTCCTGGGCGCGGGCCATCGCGGCGATCAGTGCGAGGCTGGGGTAGCCCACGATGGCCGAGCCCCAGGCAAGGGCAAGCGCGCGCGCGGCGGCAAGTCCCACGCGCACGCCGGTAAAGCTGCCCGGTCCGAGCGCGACCGCGATGCGTCCTGCGCGACCGCGATCGGGCAGGGCGGCGATCATCGGGACCAGCGCTTCGGCGTGGCCGCGGCCCAGGTTGCGCCATGCGCCCTCGATCAGCGTCGTGCCCTCGAACAGCGCCACCGAGCAGGCGCTGGTGGCGCTGTCGATCACGAGGGTGCGTGTAAAATCGTTTGCAGGCATCGTCGGGCGGTCAAGGGCTCGTGGAGGCGATCAGGCGACTGGCGGCGTGGCTGTTCAGGCGGCGCGCACTTCGAGGACTTCGGGCACGTAGTGCTTGAGCAGGCTCTCGATCCCGTGCTTGAGCGTCGCGCTCGACGAAGGGCAGCCCGAGCAGGCGCCCTGCATCGAGAGGTAGACCACGCCTTCGCGGAAACCACGATAGACGATGTCGCCGCCGTCGTTGGCCACGGCCGGACGAACGCGGGTCTCGATCAGGTCCTTGATCTGGTCGATCACGTCCGCATCGGCCGGATCGTCGCCGTAGTCCGCATCCTCGTCGGCCGGAGGGACGCCGATGCCGCCCGCGCTGCCGGTGGCAAAAAGCGGGGCCTGCGAGACGAAGTGGTCGAGCAGGATCGAGACTACCTGCGGCTTGAGCTGGGGCCATTCGACGCCGGGGGCGGCGGTGACCGAAACGAAAGCCTGGCCGAAGAACACGCCGGTGACATCGCCCAGGTCAAACAGCGCTTCGGCGAGCGGCGAGGCGCTGGCGTCTTCGGGCGAGGTGAATTCGCGCGTGCCGGCGGGCATGACTTCGCGCCCGGGCAGGAACTTGAGCGTGGCGGGGTTCGGAGTCGTTTCGGTTTCAATGAACATAGGGCACGCGATCTAGTGCTTTGGCGGGCGCGATCAAGGGATCGGGCGCGAATTGGCGGAAATTGATACATTCGCGTTACGAGCTTCGGTGTGCGTTTGCAAGCGCACGGGCGCGGTCGCAAAGATGAACGCCAGGGTCGGCAACCTCGGGGTAAGCGGCTTTGCAAGTTGCCTTGGTGTTTCGGGCGCGCAGGATCGTTCGGTGGTCGCAAAGGCGTTGTCGTCTATTCACTGGTCCTTAATCCGAACGGCGCTTATAGCCTTGGCAATGACTACGATCTCGCGCGCCGTCAGCTCGCTCGCCTGCCTTGCCTTTCTGCTGCAAGCCCCTGCAACGCCTGCCTTTGCCCAGGACGATGCCCAGGCCTCCGCCGCCGATCCCGGCACGCAGCCGGCCGGGGTGCAACCGCCCGCCGGTGTTCCCGTGCCGGTGCTGCAGACCAACGAGACCGATCCATGGCTCTACCGCGGCAGCGACATTCCGCACGACAAGGCCTGGCACTTTGGCGAGATGCCCAACGGGCTCAAGTACGCGGTGCGTAAGAATGGCGTGCCGCCGGGTCAGGTTTCGATCCGCGTGCGTGTCGATGCCGGCTCGCTCAACGAGAGCGATGGCGAGCGCGGCTACGCGCACCTGCTCGAACACATGCTGTTTCGCGAATCGAAGTACATCAAGTCGGGCCAGGCCATCGCCGCCTTCCAGCGTCTGGGCGCGACCTTCGGGACCGACACCAACGCCGTGACCTCGACCACGCAGACGGTGTTCAAGCTCGATCTGCCCAACGCCACCGCCGCCTCGCTCGACGAGACTTTCAAGCTGATGTCGGGCATGGTCACCGCGCCCACGCTCTCGGCCGCCGACCTCAAGCAGGACCTGCCGATCGTGCTGGCCGAGATGCGCGAACACGGCGGTGCGGCCAAGCGCGTGCAGGATGCGCTGCAGGAGACCTTCTACAAGGGGCAGCGCCTTGCCGTGCGTCAGCCGATCGGCACGGCGGCCTCGCTTCACGCGGCGACCGACAAGTCGGTCCAGGCGTTCTACCACCGCTGGTATCGCCCCGATAACGTGACCGTTATCGTGGCGGGCGATGCCGACCCGGCGATGCTGGAAAGCTATGTGCGCAAGTGGTTCGGCGGCTGGCGGGCTGAGGGCCCGCTCGCCCCCGTGCCCAGCTTTGGCGATCCGGTCGCTCCCACCGGCGGTAACACCGGCAGCGCCAGGGAACTGGCCCCGGTGGGCGAGACGCGCGTGCTGGTCGAGCCCGACCTGCCGCCCTCGATCATGATCGCGACGCTGCGCCCCTGGCGCCAGGTGATCGACAACATCCCCTACAACCAGGGGCTGATGACCGACCAGATCGCGCAGGCGATCATCAACCGTCGCCTCGAAACGCGCGCGCGCGCCGGTGGCAGCTTCCTGTCGGCGGCGGTCAACGAGGACAAGGTTTCGCGCAGCGCCGATGTGACCTTCGTGTCGGTCACGCCGCTCGGCGAGGACTGGGACAAGGCGCTTCACGATGTGCGCGCGGTGATCGCCGATGCGATGACCCGCCCGCCCTCGCAGGCCGAGATCGACCGCGAAGTGGCCGAACTCGACGTTGCCTTCCAGGTCCCGGTCGAACAGGAGCGCATCCTGCCCGGCGCCAAGCTTGCCGACGATCTGGTCAACGCGCTCGACATTCGCGAGACCGTGGCCGGCCCGCAGGACGTGTTGCGCATCTTCCGCGAGTCCAAGCCTCTGTTCGCCCCTGAAAAGGTCCTCGAGCACACTCGCAAGCTGTTCTCGGGGACGGTCACGCGCGCGCTGTTCACCACCCAGAAGGCGGGCGATGCGACCGACGCACAGCTCCACCAGGCGCTGGTCGATCCGATCAAGGCCGACGCCAGCGCGCGGCTTGCCGCAACCGAAAAGCCGGTCTCGTTCGACACGCTGCCCGCGATCGGCGCGCCGCAAAAGCCGGTCTCGGACCTGCCCACGGGGCTGCTCGACATTGAGGAGTTGACTTTCGCCAACGGGGTCAAGGTCATGCTCTGGCCGGTCACCGAGGAGCCGGGACGGGTCGTGGTCAAGGTCCGCTTCGGGGGCGGCACGCGCTCGGTCGAGCCGGCCGATGCGGCCTATCTCGCGCTCGGCAACTACGCGCTCGTCGGCTCGGGCGAGGCGACGCTGGGGATGGATGATCTCGATCGCATCTCGACCGGGCGCAAGATGGGCTTCGACTTCTCGGTCGATGACGCCGCGTTCCAGCTCCAGGCCGAAACGCGCCCGCAGGATCTGGCCGACCAGCTCTATCTCTTCGCCGCCAAGCTCGATCTGCCGCGCTGGGACGTGAACCCGTTCCGCCGCGCCAAGGCCGCCGCCAAGATCCAGTACGATACTTATGCGACGTCGCCCCAGGGTATCCTCAGCCGCGACCTGCCCTACTACCAGCACGGCAAGGACCCGCGTTACGCGACGCCCACGCCCGCCGAGATCGACAAGGCAACGCCCGAGGGCTTCAAGAAGATGTGGTCCAAGGCGCTGTCCGAAGGCCCGGTCGAAGTGCAGATCTACGGCGACTTCGACAAGGCCGCCGCAATTTCCGCGCTCGAAAAGACCTTCGGCGCGCTCAAGCCGCGCACCGACGCCCTGTCGACCGCCAAGGCGCCGCCGATCGTGCCCGCCAAGGCCGACACGACCCCGGTCGTGTTGCACCACCACGGCGATCCCGATCAGGCCGCGGCGGTCATTTCCTGGCCGACCGGGGGCGGGTCGCTGGGCATTCGCGAATCGCGCCAGCTCGAGATTCTCACGCAGCTGTTCACCAACCGCCTGCTCGATGCCGTGCGCGAGAAGCTGGGCGTGGCCTATTCGCCCTATGTCTTTTCCGACTGGCCGGTCGATCTCCAGGCGGGCGGTTCGATTACCGCGGTGGCGCAGGTCGATCCCAAGTCGGTCGACGTGTTCTTCCAGACCGCCGAGGAAATCGCGCAGGATCTCATCACCAACCCGCCCAGCGCCGATGAACTCGATCGCGTGATCGAGCCGCTGCGCCAGCAGGTCACCCGCGCGGCGTCGAGCACGGCGTTCTTCATGAACCAGCTCGAGGGCGCCAGCCGCGATCCGGTGCGCTTTTCCAGCGTGCGCACGGTGCTTTACGACTACACCCAGACCACGCCCGAGAAGATGCAGGCGCTCGCCGCCAAGTATCTGGGGCAGGGCAATTCGTGGCGGCTCGAAGTGCTGCCCGAGGGCGAGGCGATGGCCCCTGCGCCTGGCGCTGGCGCGATGGCGGCGGCAAAGGCTGCGGCGAAGTAACGCGCGCTGCAGGCGGGACGGGGCCTTGCCCCCCTCTCGCCCGCCCCCCTCTCGCACGTCCGGCGTGTGGGAAAAAGGCCAGCGCGCGCAACCGATTGCTGTGATCGGTTAAAGCCTCTTTGCAAAAATTGCGGCCAGCAGCTATGGGGTCGCCCCTTGTGTGCGTTCGGGCAAGAACCGAAATCCGGACGTGACCGGCCCGGGAGGGGGCCGATTTTCAGGAGTGATTGAAGTGGCTAGCAATTGGACCCCGGATGGCTGGAAGGCGCAGGAAGCGCGCCACCTTCCGGTTTATGGCGACGAGAACAAACTGCACGAGGTCGAGGCGACCCTGGCGAAGTTTCCGCCGCTGGTCTTTGCGGGCGAAGCGCGCGACCTGAAGAAGGAACTGGCCGAAGTGGCCGCGGGTCGCGGTTTCCTGCTTCAGGGCGGGGACTGCGCGGAGAGCTTCGCCGAGTTCCACCCGGACAATATCCGCGACACCTTCCGCGTGCTGTTGCAGATGGCGGTGGTTCTGACCTTCGCCAGCAAGCAGCCGGTGGTCAAGCTGGGCCGCATGGCGGGCCAGTTCGCCAAGCCGCGTTCGGCCCCGACCGAGATGGTCGGCGGGGTCGAGATGCCCAGCTACTTCGGGGACATCATCAACGGCATCGAAGGCAACGCCGAGGCGCGCCGCAACGATCCCGCGCGCATGCTGCAGGCCTACAGCCAGTCGGCCTCGACGCTCAACCTGCTGCGCGCTTTTGCCAATGGCGGTTACGCCAACCTCAACCAGGTTCACCGCTGGACGATGGACCACATCCATCGCAGCCCCTGGGGCGAGAAGTTCGCCGAGATGGCCGACCGCATCGGCGAAGCGCTCGACTTCATGGCCGCTTGCGGGGTCGACCCGTCGACCGTGCCGCAGCTTCAGGGCACCCACTTTTACACCAGCCACGAAGCGCTGCTCCTGCCTTACGAGGAAGCGCTGACCCGTCGCGATTCGCTGACCGGCGGCTGGTACGACTGTTCGGCCCACATGCTGTGGATCGGCGATCGTACCCGATTCGAGGGATCGGCCCACGTCGAGTTCCTGCGCGGGGTGGAAAACCCGATCGGCATGAAGTGCGGGCCGAGCCTCGAGCCTGACGCGCTGCTGCGTATGCTCGACACGCTCAACCCGTCGCGCGAGCCGGGGCGCATGACGCTGATCAGCCGCTTTGGCCATGACAAGGTCGAGGCCGGACTGCCCAAGCTGGTGCGCGCGGTGAAGGCCGAGGGGCACCCGGTGGTGTGGTCGTGCGATCCGATGCACGGCAACGTCATCAAGACCGAATCGGGCCTCAAGACCCGTCCGTTCGAGCGGATTCTGGCCGAAGTGCGCGGCTTCTTCGCGGTCCACCGCGCCGAAGGCACGCACGCGGGCGGCATCCACATCGAGATGACCGGCCAGGACGTGACCGAGTGCACCGGCGGTGCCATCGCGATCACCGACGAGCGTCTGGGCGATCGCTACCACACGCATTGCGACCCGCGCCTCAACGGCGCGCAGTCGATCGAGCTGGCGTTCGAGATGGCCGACCTGCTCAACCTCGAGGCGAATGAGCGCCACAAGGAAGCGGCCTGACCGATCGGGCCGCGCTGGCCCTTTGTTCGTCTGTCTTTTTCGAAGCGGGCGGGAAGATCCTGGTCTTCCCGCCCGCTTTGTTTTTTCGTCTGACGAATAGCGTGCGAGATTCTCGCAGAAATGCGCCAGTATTGGCTTTACCCAATCTTTCCTGTCGGCTTAGCTGAAGGAAGTTTCAAGTCGGGTAAGCGGGGGCGTGCGATGGGGTATTTTCGTAAGGTTCGTGACGCAATGGCCGGGTCTGATGCCCGGCGTTTCCTGAGGGGCTGGGGTCGCGGGCTGGCGCTTGCCGGTCTCCTGGCAACGGGGGCGCAGGCCAAGGAAAAGACTTATTCACTATCGTTTCCCGAATCGTTCTTTTCGAACCGGGATTTTCTGCCCGGCTTCAGTCTCGAAAGGTACAACAAGACCAGATACCAGCCTCAGGTGGAATTCAATGCGGCCCACCCGGAAAAAGACGAGAAGCTGGTGTTCGATCACTTTTTCTCGCTGCTCTATCGCTACAAGACGAAGACGATAGATCCCGATTTCGTGATCGGGGGGAAGGCGCCGCGCAACATGGTGCGGGGTCTTGTGGAGGTGCAGCTCGTCACGCGGGACATGGCGCCGTACGATTACCCCTATCCCCAGCTTGCCTTTCGCAGCAGGACCAAGCTGGCGACCCGTTATTACGCCGTGCCCGTTTACAAGGTGCGGCTGCGCCCCTGGACGAAGGAAGCGCTTGCCTTCCTCAAGACCGCGCCCAGGCGCTACGAATACAGCGTAGAACTGCGCCGTTTCGAACGCGATGATTTCAATCTTTCCCGTTATGATCTGCTGTTCGACTTGCCCGATGATCGTACCCCCGACACGCAAGGGTGGATCGAGACGGAGTGGGGGACAGACCTTGCGCTTTTTGGTCTGGATGAAGATGGCGCGCGGGTGGCGAAACCGCGCTATCATGAAATTCCATACTATGCGGCCCTGTTTGCCAGTGCCGAAGGGTTTTTCGATACACCGACGGGGAGCCTTCCGTCCGTGACGACGGTCCGCGCCGACTCCTCCCGCAGCGCCTATGCCAAGGCCAATTTCCGCATGGGCCCCGAGGTTCTGCCCTGGGCGCGCGCGGCGGGCGCGCGGATGGCCGCGCTGCGCGAAAGTCTGGGCGATGCTCCGGCGAAGTACGCGGCTCTGGTGGAAAGCTACAAGGAGCGCGCACCCTCTTACGTCCTGCCCAGGAAGTGCCCGGATGGGTTCATTTCGGATTACACGATCTCGCGCAACTGGGATGCGGGCACGGCGGCCTCCAAGGCGCGTGAGCATATTCCCGATCTCAAGGCGGACTACCGCAAATTCGGGGCCTGCGTGGACACGTTCCTTTCCACGTTCGACTATGCTCCTTGGATGAACGCCATCGCCGCCGATCACGTCCAGGAAGGCGTGCTCGCAGCCCAGGCGGGCATTGCCGACAACAGCCGCCAGTTGATGGACGAGGCGAACGAGGAAAAGCGCCTCAACGCCTATGTCGCCGAAACTTCGGAACGGTACGCCTCGAAGCTGCGCTATTTGTATGAGGTGATCGACGAGGACGCCCGGCTCGATGCGGAAATGGCGCGCAAGAGCCAGGCCAACGCCGCGATGCTGGCCGCGATCCGCGGCGCCGGGCAGACGATGATCCGCACTCTCCAGCAGCGCAATTACGAACAGGAAGTGGCGCAGCAGCGCCAGCTTGCGCTCGCCAACCCCTCGATCAAGCGGCTGGCCGTGGCAACGCCTGCGACCCGCGAATACCTGGCCAACGGCGGGGCCGCCATCGCCGAGCGCGACCGGCGTCTGGCCGAGGAAAAGCGCAAGACCGAGCAGGCGATGGCCGCGGCCGAGGAACAGGCCCGCACGCAGGCGAAGGGCGCCGGCGATGCCATGAAGGCGGCGACGGCAACAGGGGCCACAGGCGCCACAGGCGCGTCCAAGCCTGCCGCCAAACCCGCTGAGCGTCCCAAGCAGGCAACGGCAAAGCCTGCCGAGATCGAGGCGCCGGCGCGCGCACCGGTCACGCTCTATTCCGCGGTCACCGCCAATTCGCCCGATGAGGGTGAGGGGGATGCCAAGACCAATCTGGTCTACGAGATGGAAGGGGAGGTCATTGAAGTGCATCCCTTCTATCGCCGCCGGGCGGAGTGCAAGGTCGATACCGGCAACGTGCTGATCGTCAAATGGACCTACACCGGCAAGGCTGAACCTGATTTCAAGGGCTATTATCGCGACAGCCTGAACGCGTTCCAGAACTGGGTCACGGCCAAGCGCGACGCGCCCGACGATACTTTCGCGATGGACCGCTTCACCGCGCAGGGGAGGAAGGATGCGGCGACCTTCTGCCCCGTCTACGAGGCGAAGTTCATCGACTATTGAAGGGGCCTTTCCGCCCCGCCGCCCGGCGGCGGGCCGCAGGTTCGGGCGTGTGGACAAGAGCGGCGGCGGGGGACCTGACTTGGCGGCGGTGGGCGCGGCAACCCTTCTTGTCGCAGCGCATCATTCCCCCGCTTGACCGCACGCACGGCTCGGTCCATCCCCTGCGCCCATGATACACCATATCCGTCGCACCGCTGCGCTTGGCGTGGCAACTCTCGCCCTCACGCTTCCCACTCTTGCCGTCTCGGCCGCGCCGCAGGGCACGCTCGACACGATGACCGACGAGCACGTCAAGGAATACGACTGGGTTCGCCCCCAGGCCAATTTCGTGCGCCGCGTGGTCGACATTCCGATGCGCGACGGGGTCAAGCTGCACACCGTCATCATCTTCCGCAAGGGCCTGAGCGATGCGCCCATGCTGCTCACCCGCACCCCGTATGACGCCGAGAACGCGACCAGCCAGCACCGCAGTCAGGACATCGACGAGGTGGTGCGCTATTCGGACCAGCTCTTCGTCGACAACGGCTATATCCGCGTGTTCCAGGATATTCGCGGGCAGCACGCCTCGGAAGGCGATTACGTCATGAACCGCCCGCTGCGCGGCGCGTTCAACAAGACCAAGACCGACCACGCGACCGACACCTACGACACCATCGACTGGCTGGTGAAGAACGTGAAGGAGAGCAACGGCAAGGTCGGCATGATCGGCTCGTCGTACGAAGGCTTCACCGCGCTGATGGGCACGGTCGATGCGCACCCCGCGCTTCAGGCGACGATCCCGCAAAGCCCGATGGTCGATGGCTGGATGGGCGACGACTGGTTCCACAACGGGGCCTTCCGCACTTTCGGCTACGATTATGACCTGGGCCAGACCACGCTCAAGGGCGGTGGCTCCGTCCCGCGCGGCACGGGCGAGGATTACGCGTCCTACCTCAAGGAAGGCTCGGCCTACGACTACGCTGAGAAGTACGGCCTGCTCGCCATTCCGGCGATCCGCAAGGTGCTCGAACATCCCGCTTACGACGACTGGTGGCAGTACCAGGCGGTCGACAAGCAGCTGGCCAGGCGCCCGCTGACGGTGCCCATGCTGCTGGTCGTGGGTGAGTGGGACCAGGAGGACAGCTACGGCGCTCCGGCGGTCTACCAGGCGCTCAAGCCCAAGGACACCAACAACGACATGGTGAGCCTGGCGATCGGTCCCTGGCGCCACTCGGGCGTGAACTACATCGGCCGTTCGCTCGGCAAGTTGCAGTTTGAGGGCGATACCGCCAAGCAGTTCCGCGAAAATTACGAACTGCCCTTCCTCGACTGCCACCTCAAGACCCACGCGCCCGCGTGCCACACCCCGACTGTGATCACTTATTCGACCGGTGCGGAAAAGTGGGAAGTCTCCAATAAGTGGCCCGATGGCGCCTACACCCCGCTCTATCTGGCGGGTAATTTCGGCCTGTCGTGGAGCAAGCCGGCCGAGGCGGGGGCGGACAGCTACGTCTCCGATCCGGCCAAGCCGGTGCCGATGCTGCCGCGCCCGATCCACATGGACGGCGATGAGTGGAAGACCTGGCTGGTGCAGGACCAGCGCTTCGCCGACAGCCGCACCGATGTGCTGAGCTATTCGAGCGGCGTGCTGACCAAGCCGGTCCACATCAAGGGCGCGCCCAAGGTCGATCTGCACGCCTTCACCAGTGGGCAGGACAGCGACTTCGTGGTCAAGCTGATCGACGTCTACCCGGAAGAGGATTCCGCCCACCCCGACATGGCCGGGTACGAGCTGCCGATGGGGATCGAGATCTTCCGGGGCCGCTACGTCCACGGCTTTGCGACGCCCGCGCCGCTCGAATCGGGCAAGAGCTACAACTTCAAGTGGTCGCTGCCCAACGTCGATCATGTCTTCCTGCCCGGCCACAAGATCATGATCCAGGTCCAGTCGAGCCTGTTCCCGCTCTACGATCGCAACCCGCAGAGCTGGGTGCCCTCGATCATGAAGGCCAAGCCCTCCGACTACGTCAAGGCGACCGAGACCGTGCAGCACGGCGGCGATGCGGCGAGCGCGGTGTGGCTGCCGATCGCGCCGGAGTGATCGGGTCGAACTGATCGGGCGGCCCTGATGGGCTTTCCGATGGCTGCGGGGCGATGCGCAAGACCAGCGCGTCGCCCCGTTTGCGTAAGGGGGACGTTGCTTCGCGCCGCCGGGTTGGTCATAGCGGTGCGATGCGCGTTACCCTGACCGTTCCCGAGACCCCGAGCGAGGCCGAGCGCGAGGCGATCCTTGCCCCCTTGCGCGCTTACAACATCGCGCGCGGCGGTGACCCGAAGCTGCGCCCGCTCGCCATCCTGCTGACCGATGAGAACGGCGCGCACCAGGGCGGGCTGTGGGGCAAGATCTCGTACGACTGGATGTTCGTCGAACTGCTCAGCGTGCCCGAGGCGCTGCGCGGGGGCGGCTACGGATCGCAGCTCATGGCCCGCGCCGAAGCAATCGCGCGCGCCAGCGGGTGCGTTGGTATCTGGCTCGACACCTTCGAATTCCAGGCGCGCGGCTTTTATGAAAAGCTGGGCTTTTCGGTCTGCGGTCAGATCGAGGATCACCCCATCGGCCAGCGGCGCTATTTTCTTCAGAAGCGGCTGGTCGCCTGACGGGGAAGCGCGCGCTCAAGGCCGGGCGGTTTGCGTTGCGGCAGGCCATCCACTGTCGCGCAGGATCGCATCGGGGTCCTTGAGGTCGAGCAGGATGCGCAGCGCGCGGCGCTTGTCGGCAGCCTTGTCGTAGTAGGCGCGGGCAATGTGATAGCCTGCCCAGTATCCGAGGTCTCCGGGGTGTTCGGGCGTTCCCTGGCCGTTGTAGAGCCAGTCGGACAGGTCGCTCTTGTGCGCATCGGCGATGAAGGCGTGCCCGATCGCTTCTTCGCGGCCCTTGGTCCACTGTTCCAGGTGGGCGTTGCTGACTTCGCCCGAAATCAGCGCGGCGACCAGTTCGGCGACCCCTTCGGCCAGCGATTGTTTGAGGACATTGGTGTCGGTGCTCTCTTCGTTGACCGACGGGGGCTGTTCGACATGGCCGTATTCGTGCGCGATGAGGTGGTAGAGCCGGTCGGCCGGATCGCTCTGCATCCAGTCGGCGCCGCAGGCGACTTCCAGCCCGATGATGACGCCCGAGGGCCCCGTGGTCCCGCCACTGTTGTTGCGCCCGACCACCACGGTGACCGGCGGAAAGGTCGCTTGCGGATCAAGCGCACGCAGACGGCGAAAGGCCCCTTCCAGACGGGTGCGCACGGTGGGAAGCGCGCCCATGCAACTACGGGCCTTTTCATAGATCGCTGGCTCGTCCGCTACTTTCTGCGCCAGAGCGTCGGCCGAGCGGATGCGATCGGGAATGAATTCGCGAAGGCCATCGGTTCCGGCATCCAGATAGGCGTCTTGCAGCGTCTGCGCCGATGGCCTGCCATGCGCGGCGTCGTAAAGCTGGTAGAACAGCGCGACGTCCGAAATGCGAATGGCGACAGGTGAGGGCGGAGGAACCGGATCGGGGGCCGCCAGCGCGGGGGCGCAGGTGACAAGGCAGGCAAACGCGGTTGCGGCTTTCCGTTTCATCGGGCTCCCCTCGCATGGCAGGCGAGCCCGTTGTGGCGCGCTTTGCAGGCCTGCGCCAGTCCCTTACGCGCAGCGTTCCTCACGCATAGGCATAGTCCCCGCCGGCGGTGAGCGCGCGCTGGTAGGCCGGGCGCGCGTGGATGCGTTCGAGCCAGGCGCAGGTGTGCGGGTGGCGTTCGGGTGTCAGCCCGGCGCGCGCCTTCGCGGCTTCGAGCGGGAAGCTCATCATCACGTCGGCCGCAGTCATTTCGCTGCCAGCGAACCACGGGCGCGAGACCAGTTCGCTCTCGATGAAACGCAAGTGGACGTCGATCATCGGTTGGATCTTCTTTGCCGCGAAACGGCCCACGAGCGGGATCATGCCGAGCGCCAGCTTGAGCAGGAGCGGGGGCATGGCCGAACCTTCGGCGTAGTGCAGGAACTGGCGGTAGCGCAGCCGATCCTCCATCCCTGCCGGGCTGCCAAGGCGCCCGCCGGCGCATTCGGTAAGGTATTCGCAGATCGCCGCGCTTTCGATCAGCGTGCGCCCCTCGTGTTCGATCACCGGCGATTTGCCGAGCGGGTGGACGCGGCGCAGTTCGGGCGGGGCGAGCATGGTCTTTGCGTCGCGTTCGTAGCGGCGGATGGTGTAGGGCAGCTCGAGTTCCTCGAGCATCCACAGCACGCGCTGCGAGCGGGAATTTTCCAGATGGTGGACGGTAATCATGGCAGGCCCCTTGCGGCGAAGGCGATTGGCCAGTGTCGCCCGTCGCTCTTGCCAGTGCAACGGGCGAGGGCGCCAAGGGCTCCCGTTTCCTCACGCCCGCCCCGTTTTTGCGGACGCTTCCCTCTCAAATTCAGAGCACTTGATTGTACCTGTGGGCTGCTCAATACTGCCTTGGATGAGCGAACCGGTCATCGATCCCGTCCCGCAGCGCTCCGGCCCTTCGGTCGTGCTGCCCGCCCGCCCCGAACCCCTGCGCATCGACGCTGCAACGACGGCGGTGATCGTGGTCGACATGCAGAACGCCTATGCCAGCAAGGGCGGCTACGTGGATGAGGCGGGGTTCGATGTCGGCCCGGCGGCGGGGGTCATCGGCAAGATCGCGCAGGTGCTGGAGGTCGCCCGCGGCGCCGGAATGCCGGTCATCTTCCTTCAGAACGGCTGGGACGCCGGCTACGTCGAGGCGGGAACCGAGCAATCGCCCAACTACCACAAGTCCAACGCCTTGAAGACGATGCGCGCGCGGCCCGAACTGGCGGGCAAGTTCCTTGCGCGGGGGGGATGGGACTACGAACTGGTCGATGGGCTGGCCCCGCAAGACGGTGACATTCGCGTTTCCAAGCCGCGCTATTCGGCCTTCTTCAATTCGCAGCTCGACACGATCCTGCGCGCCCGCGGTATCCGCACGCTGATCTTCACCGGGATCGCGACCAATGTCTGCGTCGAATCGACCCTGCGCGACGGGTTCCACCTCGAATACTTCGGCATCGTGATCGAGGATGCGGTGCACCACCTGGGGCCGGACTTCATCCGCGAGGCAAGCCTCTACAACATCGAGAAGTTCTTCGGCTGGGTCAGCTCGCTCGCCGATTTCCAGACCGCCGTGGGGCAACTTCCTCCGGCCGTGTGAGCGCGCAGCGCAGCGGCCGTCTTCCCTAATCGAAAAGGACCCTTCATGCCGTTCGAACCGATCAATCCGCCCCAGTTCCCGGCCCCCATCGCGCCCTATTCGGCGGGCGCCAGGGCGGGCAATACGGTCTACGTCTCGGGCGTGCTGGCGCTTGGTGAAGGGGGCGTGGTGCTCCATGTCGGCGATGCGGCGGCGCAGACGCGCCACGTGCTGGACGTCATCACGGTCACGCTGGAGGCGGCAGGGGCCGCCATGGCGGATGTCGCGATGAACCACATCTTCCTCAAAAACCTCGACGATTACGCCGCGTTCAACGCGGTCTATGCCGAGTATTTTCCGGGCGACAAGCCCGCGCGCTACTGCATCCGCGCCGATCTGGTGAAGCCCGATCTACTGGTCGAGATCGCCTCGGTCGCGCATCTTGCCTGAAACGGGCGGAATCTGGTTCGAGGAACACGGGCCGCGCGATGCCCCGGCGCTGATCCTTTCGAGCGGGCTGGGCGGGGCGGCCGGTTACTGGGCGCCCAACCTCCCGGCGCTTGGCGAGCACTTTCGGGTCGTCACGTATGACCAGCGCGGCACCGGCCGCAGCGACCGCGCCGGACAGGCGCAGGTCAGCGTCCAGGGCATGGCGGAGGATGTCGTGCGGCTGATGGACGCGCTGGCGATCGAAAAGGCTCATCTCATTGGCCATGCGCTGGGTGGCGCAATCGGGATCGAGACCGCGATCACCACCGGGCGGATCGACCGGCTGGTGGTCGTCAACGGCTGGAGAACGCTTTCGCCGCATACCCGGCGCTGCTTTGCCGCGCGGCTCGCCCTGCTGCACGGGGCCGGGATCGACGCCTTTCTCGAGGCGCAGCCGCTGTTCCTCTACCCGCCCGACTGGATCGCCTCGCACGATGGGCTGCTTACCGCCGAAGTCGCGCACCACCGCGCGGCCTTTCCCGGCGTCGAGGCGATGGTGCAACGGATCGCGGCGGTACAGGCCTACCGGCCCGAGCCGGCGGGGCTCGCCGCGCTCGACCATCTTCTGGTGATCGCCACGCGCGACGATTTTCTTGTCCCCTATGTCTCCGCGCTCGATCTCGCAGGGCCCGTGCCGCACGCGCACGTCGCCAGCTTTTCGTGGGGCGGGCACGCCTGCAATGTGACCGATGCCAGCGGGTTCAACCGCGTCGTACTCGATTTCCTGAGGAGTTAGAACAAGATGCAGGTCGGTGTTTTCATTCCCATCAACAACAACGGCTGGCTGATTTCGGAAAATGCCCCGCAGTACAAGCCGAGCTTCGATCTCAACAAGCAGATCGCGCTCAAGGCCGAGGGCTATGGGCTCGACTTCCTGCTTTCGATGATCAAGCTGCGCGGATTTGGCGGCAAGACCGAGTTCTGGGAGTACGGGCTGGAAAGCTTCACGCTGATGGCCGGACTTGCCGCGGTGACAGAGAAGATCAAGCTCTACGCTACCGCGCCCACGCTGATCGTGCCGCCCGCGTTCGCCGCGCGCATGGGGGTGACGATCGATTCGATCAGCCACGGGCGCTTCGGGCTCAACCTCGTCACCGGCTGGCAGCCGCCCGAATACACCCAGATGGGGCTGTGGCCGGGCGATGAACACTTTCGCAACCGCTACGACGTGCTCGACGAATACGCCCATATCTTGCGCGACTTGTGGAACACCGGGCGCAGCGATCTGAAGGGTAAATACTACCAGATGGACGATTGTCTGGTGAAGCCGCAGCCTACGGCGGATATGAAGATCATCTGCGCCGGATCGTCCGATGCGGGCCTCGCCTTTTCGGCCAAGTGGGCAGACTATGCCTTTTGCCTGGGCAAGGGGGTGAACACGCCGCAGGCCTTTGCCTTCAACAACGAACGGCTGGCCCGGTTCACCGCCGATACCGGGCGCAACGTGTCGATGTTCGTGCTGGTCATGGTCATCGCCGCCGAGACGGACGAGGAAGCGATGGCCAAGTGGAAGCACTACAACGCGGGGGTCGACGTGGACGCAATTTCCTGGCTGGCCGACCAGGGGGCCAAGGACAAGGTCAACACCGACACCAACGTGCGCCAGCTTGCCGCGCCCGAAGGGGCGGTCAACATCAATATGGGAACGCTGGTAGGCAGCTACGAAAGCGTGGCGCGGATGCTCGATGAAATGGCGCAGGTTCCCGGCACCGGCGGGGTGCTGCTCACCTTCGATGATTTCCTTGAAGGAGTGGACGCCTTCGGCATGCGAATCCAGCCGCTTATGAAGAGCCGGGCGCACCTTTCCTGAGGTTTGGACGGGGCTTTCGATGAAGAATGCTTAACCTTGGCGGGACTGGACCAATTAGGCATTGCAATCGTCTTTTGTTGCAGTGCAATAGATGGCTATGCGTATCGCGATTGTCGATGAGAGCGCGGCGCGCGCCTCCATCATCGAAGAGGGACTGTCCGAACTCGACGATTGCGAGATGATCGTGATCACGGAGCGGCGTGGCCTGTTGGCGCGCATGGCGCAGATCGATCCCGACATTGTGCTGATGAACCTTGGCAATCCCTCGCGCGACATGCTCGAGGAGTACTTCGCGGTAAGCCGGGCGCTGGCCCGGCCGATCGCGATGTTTGTCGACGAATCGGACGATGACGCCATCGTCGCCTCGGTCGAGGCGGGGGTCTCGTCCTATGTCGTGGACGGCCTCGCGGCGGGACGCATCCGTCCGATCGTCGATCTGGCGGTGACCCGCTTCAACGCCTTTTCGCGCCTGCAGAACGACCTTGCCGAAGCGCGGGGCAAGCTGGCGGAGCGCGAACTGGTCGACAAGGCGAAACGCATTCTGATGCAGAACAAGGGCTTGCCTGAGCCAAAAGCCTACGCGGAACTGCGCAAGGCGGCGATGGATCAGGGCAAGCGGATCGTCAATATTGCCGAAGCCATCGTGACCGCGCATGAGCTCATGGGTGGCGCATGACAGGGCAGGGACCGACCGAAGGGGTCTTGGGGTGACTACGCAGCTGACAATCGGCTTCCTCCCGCTGGTGGATGCCTGTTTGCCCATCCTCGCGCACGAACACGGCTTTGCCGAGGACGAGGGGCTCTCGCTCACGCTGGTCAAGGACCTGAGCTGGGCGACCGTGCTCGACCGCCTGCTTTACGGGCACAGCGATGCCGCGCACATGATCGCGCCCTTGGCGATCGCCACCACGCTCGGCCGCGGACGTCCGGCGCAGCCGCTGGCCGCACCCTTCGTGCTGGGGCTCAACGGCAACGCGATCACGCTTACGCCCGATATCGCGGGTCGGGTGCGTGGCGATGAGCCGGGGCTGGGCGACCCCAGGGTGGTGGGCGCAGCGCTGCGCGCGGTGGCGCGCGAACGCCTGGCGGCGGGACGGCCACTGACCTTCGGCGTCGTCCATCGCTATTCGAGCCACAACTACATGCTGCGCTACTGGCTGGCGGCGTGCGGCATCCGGGCGGACGAGGAGGTCGAGATCCGCACCGTCGCGCCGCCGTTCTGCGCCGAGGCGCTGGAGCTGGGCGATGTCGACGGGATTTGCGTGGGCGAACCGTGGAACAGCGTCGCGGTTGAGCGCGGGGTGGGCGAGATCGTGCTGTCGACCGCGCAGATCTGGCGGCGCGGGGTGGAAAAGGTGCTCGCCCTGCGCGAGCCGGTGCTTGAGGAAAAGCGCGACGCTGTGCTGCGCCTGATCCGTGCGCTTTGCCGCGCGGCGGCGCACTTCGTCGATCCGGTCAACTGGGAACACAACGCGCAGGTTCTGGCGCGGCCCGAATACCTCGATGGATCGCCCGAACTGATCCGCCGCGCGATCTCCGACCAGCTGCTGATCGCGCGCGGCGGTAAGATGATCCACTATCCCGATTTCATGTTCCAGTATCGCGAGGCGGCGAACTTCCCCTGGGTCAGCCAGGCGGAGTGGCTATACTCGCAGATGGTGCGCTGGGATGGGCTTTCCTATGACCGTGAAGACGCCGCGCGGGCGGCGCGGGTGTTCCGTCCCGACGTCTATCGCGCCGCGCTGCTGGGCACCGGCGAGCCGCTTCCCGGAGCCAGTTCCAAGGTCGAGGGAAGCATTTCCGCACCCACTGTTGTAGGAACGCAACAGGGCAGTATGGTATTGGAAACGAACACGTTTTTTGATGGTTCGGTGTTCGATCCGCACGACATTGAAGGGTATCTTAGGCAGCTGCCCTAGGTGGGGCTTTGCGGTTTGGCAGAAAAAACGCTTGCCGCGGTGCAACCGAATCGCTTACACAAATACACGAACAGACCGGACGGTTCCCAAGGATGGGTACCTAGCAGCGCTGGTCTGAACTTTCTTAAATTCGTGGCAACGTAGCCGCCTCGTCGTGGTCCTTATTGGGCTTTCGTCGTGGCGGTTTTTTGCGTTTGTCTTTGACAGGATGGGGTAGGTCAAATGAGCAAGTTCGGGCAGTCCGGTTTTTCACGACGTACGGTGGTTGGTGCGCTGCTGGCCAGCGTGGCGCTCGCCGGGTGCGGCGGTGCGAAAAATGACGGCGCCAAGCAGCAGGGCGTGACGGCGGCATCGGCTGGCGGCGCGCCCGAGAAGCCGGTGCTCAAGCTTGGCTTCATCAAGCTGACCGACATGGCTCCGCTCGCCATCGCCAAGGAAAAGGGCTTTTTCGCCGAAGAAGGGCTCAACGTCACGCTCGAGCCGCAGGCCAACTGGAAGGTCCTGCTCGACGGGGTCATCGGCGGTCAGCTCGACGGGGCGCACATGCTTGCCGGACAGCCCATCGCGGCGACCATCGGTTATGGCACTAAGGCCGACCTCATCGCCCCGCTCAGCCTCGACCTCAACGGCAACGCGATCACTGTCTCGAACCGGGTGTGGGACCAGATCAAGGGCAAGCTCCAGCGCAGCGCCGACGGCAAGCCGATCCACCCGATTTCGGCCTCGGTGCTCCAGCCGGTGGTGCAGAGCTTCAAGGAGCAGGGCAAGCCGTTCAACATGGGCATGGTCTTCCCGGTTTCCACGCACAACTACGAACTGCGCTACTGGCTGGCCGCGGGCGGTCTCAACCCCGGCTACTACACGCCGGGCGACATCAAGGGCACCGTGGATGCCGACGTGCAGCTTTCGGTGACGCCGCCCCCGCAGATGCCCGCCACGCTGGAAGCCGGTACGATCGAGGGCTATTGCGTGGGTGAGCCGTGGAACCAGGCGGCGGTGCAGAAGAAGATCGGCGTGCCGATCGTCACCGACGACCAGATCTGGCACGACAACCCCGAGAAGGTCTTCGGCCTGCGCAAGGACTTTGCCGAGAAGTATCCCGGCACTACTGCCGCAATGCTGCGCGCGATCATCAAGGCGCAGCAGTGGCTCGACGCCGATGGCGGCAAGAACCGCAAGGAAGCCGTGAAGATCCTCGCCCAGTCCAACTACGTGGGCGCGGACGAGGCGGTGATCGCGGCCTCGATGACCGGCAAGTTCACCTACGAGCCGGGCGACACGCGCGATACGCCGGGCTTCAACATTTTCTTCGACAAGTACGCGGGCTATCCGTTCTACTCCGACGCGATCTGGTATCTCACCCAGATGCGCCGCTGGGGTCAGATCCCGGTCGATCACCCTGATCAGTGGTACTTCGACCAGGCCAAGGCGGTCTATCGCCCCGACCTCTATCTTGCGGCGGCCCAGCAGCTTGTCGCCAAGGGTACGATTTCGGCGGACGACCTGCCCGAGACCGATGGTTTTCGCGGCGAGCAGGACGGCTTCATTGATGGCGTCACCTACGATGGTAAGCAGCCCAACGCCTATCTCGCCAAGTTCAAGATCGGCCTCAAGAAGGGCCAGAAGGTATCCGCTTCGGGTGTGAGCGGCAGCTAAGAAAACGTTTGCGCCTCAAGGAGAAATTGCGATGGCATCTGTCTATGCACCAGTCGAGCCTCTCCATGGGGCGCCCGTGATCGAGGAGACGTCCGTGGCCAGCGAGCATTCCGCCCCGTCCCAGGGCAAGACGCCCCCGCCAGGCGCGGCGTCCGCGCCGCAAGGACCGGGCAAGGTCCAGGCCTTCCTCGCCGGCAAGGGCAAGGCGATCCTGGCGCCCGTGCTTGGCGTATTGGCCTTCATCGGCCTGTGGGCCGCGCTCGCGCCGATGGTCGACACCTCGCTCGGCGCGCTGCCGGGCCCGGTCGAAGTCGCCGAGCAGGGCGCCGCGCTGTTCCACGAATGGCAGGCCTCGAACGAGGCCAAGGCCGCGTTCTACGAGGCGCAGGATGCGCGCATTGCGGCGGGCACGCAGGCCATGGCCTTCGACTATGCCGGACCGCCGACGTTCCTCGATCAGGTCACGACCTCGCTCGAGACGGTGGCGCTCGGCTTCGTGCTGGCAACGCTCGTGGCGGTGCCGGTGGGTCTTGCCGCGGGCCTCTCGCCGCTGTTCAACGCCGCGATCAACCCGCTGATCCAGATCATGAAGCCGGTCAGCCCGCTGGCCTGGCTGCCGATCGTGACGATGGTCGTTTCGGCGACGATCACCAGCGCCGATCCGCTGCTGGCCAAGAGCTTTGTTATCTCCGCGATCGTGGTGACGCTGTGCTCGCTGTGGCCCACGCTCATCAACACCGCGGTGGGCACCGCGTCGATCGACAAGGACCTGCTTAACGTCGGCCGCGTGCTCAAGCTGGGCACCTTCCAGAAGCTGACCAAGCTCGTCCTGCCCAGCGCGCTGCCCTATATCTTCACCGGTATGCGCCTCTCGCTCGGCGTAGGCTGGATGGTGCTGATCGCGGCCGAAATGCTCGCGCAGAACCCCGGCCTTGGCAAGTTCGTGTGGGACGAGTTCCAGAACGGGTCCTCGCAGAGCCTGGCGCGCATCATGTTCGCGGTCATCGTCATCGGCCTGATCGGCTTCCTGCTCGACCGCCTGATGATGACGCTGCAGAACCTGGTGAGCCGCAACCACGCCATCTGATCCCACTAATCCCCGACCAATCGAGGAGTGACGACTATGGGTACGATCCTTTCGCTGAGCGGTGTTACGAAGTCTTATACCGGGCAGACCGGCGCGGTGACGCCGGTTCTCGACGGGATCGACCTGGCGGTTGAGGAAGGCGAATTCATCGCCATTCTCGGTTTCTCCGGCGCGGGCAAGACCACCCTAATCTCCACCATCGCAGGATTGGTCGAGCCCGATGCCGGGGAAATTCGCCTGCGCGGCGCCCCGATCGACGGGCCGGGCAAGGACCGGGGCCTGGTGTTCCAGTCCTAC
Organism: Novosphingobium organovorum; assembly: GCF_022832435.1. GTDB lineage: Bacteria > Pseudomonadota > Alphaproteobacteria > Sphingomonadales > Sphingomonadaceae > Novosphingobium > Novosphingobium organovorum. Next base: position 43,888 of record NZ_JALHLF010000015.1, read on the forward strand.
TCGCTGCTGCCCTGGCTCACGGTCGAGAAGAACGTCGCGCTGGCGGTCGATGCGGTGCACAAGGATCGCAGCAAGGCCGAGCGCGCCGCGCTGGTGCGCCAGAAGGTCGAACTGGTGGGGCTGGGCCACGCCATGGACCGCAAGCCGGCGCAGCTTTCAGGCGGGATGCGCCAGCGCGTCTCGGTGGCGCGGGCGCTGGCGATGGAGCCCGAGATCCTGCTGCTCGACGAGCCGCTCTCCGCGCTCGACGCGCTGACCCGCGCCAAGCTTCAGGACGAGATCGAGCGTATCCGCAAGGAAGAAAAGCGCACCATCATCCTGGTCACCAACGACGTGGACGAGGCGTTGCTGCTGGCCGACCGTGTGGCGGTGCTGACCCCAGCTCCGGCGGCGCGGATCGGGCGGATCTTTACCGTCGACGTGCCGCGCCCGCGCGAGCGTGAGGCGGTCAACGACGATGCCCACTTCCAGGCGCTGCGCCGCGAGATCGTGGGCTATCTCGGTGCGCTCAACGAAGCGGGATCGAGCGTCGGGTCGAGCACGGTGAGCCTGCCCGACGTGGTGCCGATCGACCTGTTCGCCAGGGCAAGGGAAGCCGGTGCGGGCCCGATGGCTTCGGGCGCGGCCAGGGACGCGTTGCCCAAGGCCTATGTCGAGGCGGGGCACTCGGCGGTCGAGCAGCGCTATCTGGAATTCTTCAAGCTGCACAAGGTCTATCCCACGGCCAAGGGGCCGCTGACCGTGGTGGAGGACTTCAACCTCCTGATGGACAAGGGCGAATTCATCTCGCTCATCGGGCACTCGGGCTGCGGCAAGTCGACCGTACTGACCATGGCCGCCGGGCTCAACGCGATCAGTTCGGGCGGCATCGTGCTCGACAACCGCGAAATCTCGGGCGCCGGGCCGGACAAGGCGGTGGTGTTTCAGGCGCCCAGCCTGATGCCCTGGCTGACCGCACGCCAGAATGTCGCGCTCGGCGTCGAGCGGGTCTATCCCCACGCCAGCAAGGCCGAGCGGGGCGATATCGTCGACTACTATCTCGAACGCGTCGGGCTCGGCGATGCGATGGACAAGATGGCCTCGGAAATGTCGAACGGGATGCGCCAGCGCGTGGGCATCGCGCGCGCTTTCGCGCTCTCGCCGCGGCTGCTGTTGCTCGACGAGCCGTTCGGGATGCTCGACAGTCTTACCCGCTGGGACCTGCAGGACGTGCTGGTCGAAACGTGGAACCGCACCAAGGTTACCGCGATCATGGTCACCCACGACGTCGACGAGGCGATCCTGCTGGCCGACCGGGTGGTGATGATGACCAACGGCCCGCGCGCGACGATCGGCAAGGTGCTCAAGGTCGACCTGCCGCGCCCGCGCGACCGCAAGGCGCTGCTCGACGATCCCAGGTTCTACCAGTACCGCCAGGAAGTGCTGCATTTCCTTGCCGAATACGATCACGGTCCGGCCTCGAAGGCCGCCTGACGCCCGCGGTTCGGGGCCGCTATGCCGGCGGTCTCGAGCGCAGGGGACCATGCGATGAAACGGGTAGGTCCCCGTAGTTACACGCTCCCGCAAGAGGAGCATCATGCGCGCGCTCATGAGGGGCGGGCGGCAGGCAAGGGGGCCTGCCGGTCGAAGCGCATCCAGCCAGGACCGGAGCCGCGCCCGCGCGGCTTCTCCTGATGCGGCGGACAAAGAGGTCTGCCTTCGATTTTTGCTGTTTTCGAACCTGTTTCTGGAAGCAATCGGCGTGCCCGCTTGGGGGTGGGGCGCCATCGGAGGTAACCTACGATGAAAACCGTACTTTCTCTTGGATTCCTGGCGGCTGGTGCCGCGTCCGTCGCGCTGGCCTCGCCGGCTTTGGCGAAAGCCGGTGATCCGGTCACCGTGGCCGATGGCGTGACCATCGATCCGATCATTGACGCCAACTTGCGTTACGAGCGCGTCGACCAGGACGATCTCGGCCTCGACGCTGACGCGCTGACGCTGCGCCTGCGGGCGGGCGCCGAGGTCAAGGCGCATGGCTTCTCGGTACTCGGCGAGGCCGAGGGTACGCTGGCGATCGTCGACCACTACAACGACACCATCGCGGGCAACCACGGCTATACCGGCGCCGAGCCCTATTCGACCGTGGCCGATCCGCAGAACGTGGAGATCAACCGCCTTCAGATCGCCTATGGCGGCAAGGCGGGCTCGATCACGCTGGGCCGCCAGCGCATCATCCTCGACAACGCGCGCTTCGTGGGCAACGTGGGCTGGCGCCAGAACGAGCAGACCTTCGATGCGGTGCGCGCGCAGGGCAAGCTCGGCCCGGTCGCGCTCGATGCCACCTATTCGATTTCGCAGCGCTCGATCTTCGGGGCGGACAGCCCGAACAAGTACTGGGACGGCAATTTCGTGCTGCTCAACGGCGCGGTGGATCTCAAGACGGTCAAGCTGACCGGGTTTGCCTACCTGCTCGACTATGACACGCGCCTGGCCATGTCGAGCCAGACTTACGGCGCGCTGGCGAGCGGTGCACTGCCGCTGGCGGGCAAGACCAAGCTGACCTTCCTCCTGAGCTACGCGCGCCAGAGCGACTACGCTGGCAACCCCACCGCCTACGCCACCGATTACGTCAACGGCGAGCTGGGCGTGGCGGTTGCGGGCTGGGGGCTCAAGGGCGGCTACGAGCTGCTTGGCAGCGACAAGGGCGTGGCCGCGTTCCAGACGCCGATGGCCACCGCGCACGCCTTCAACGGCTGGGCCGACCTGTTCCTGACCACGCCCAACGCGGGTCTGCAGGACTACTATGGCACCGTGTCCAAGGACCTGGGCAATCTGGGCGCGCTCAAGGGCGTGAAGGCCATGGCGGTCTATCACACGTTCAAGAGCGAATATGGCTCGACCGACTACGGCAGCGAGTGGGACGCGCAAGTCGGCTTTGGCGTCTCGCGCTACGCGTTTCTCATCAAGTACGCGAATTATAACGCGAAAAACTACGGAACCGACACCCAGAAGCTGTGGCTTCAGGTCGGCGTGAAGTTCTGAATTCAACCGGGAAAGGAGTACACGAAATGGCCTATCTGGCACCTGCCGAATTCGTCACCAAGCTCATCGACGCCGGTGAATCCAAGATCCTGATGTCGACCAGGGACACGCTGATCCGCGCCTACATGGCGGGCGCGACGCTGGCGCTGGCCGCCGCCTTTGCCGTCACCATCAATGTGGAAACCGGGCAGCCGCTGGCGGGCGCGATCCTGTTTCCGGTCGGCTTCTGCATGCTGTACCTGCTGGGCTATGACCTCCTGACCGGCGTTTTCGTCCTCGCCCCGCTGGCGGTCTGGGACAAGCGCCCGGGGTGCACCTGGAGCGGTGTCGCGCGCAACTGGGGGCTGGTGTTCTGCGGCAACTTTGCCGGCGCGCTGACCTGCGCGGTGTTGATGGCGATCTACTGGACCTATGGTTTCTCGACCGAGCCGGCCACGGTCGGCGCCAAGATGGCGGTCATCGGCGAGAAGCGCACGGTGGGCTATGCGGCTTACGGCGCGGCGGGTTGGCTGACGATCTTCGTGCGTGCGATGCTGTGCAACTGGATGGTCTCGACCGGCGTTGTGGGTGCGCAGATCTCGACCACCGTGTCGGGCAAGGTCATCGCGATGTGGATGCCGATCATGCTGTTCTTCTACATGACCTTCGAACATTCGATCGTGAACATGTTCCTGTTCCCCACCGGGCTGATGCTGGGCGGTAACTTCACCATCGGCGACTACGTGTTCTGGAACGAGATCCCGGTCGTGCTGGGCAACCTTGTCGGCGGGCTCACCTTCACCGGGCTCATGCTCTACTCGACCCACCGCAAGACCGCGCCGGGTCGGGTCGTCAAGATGGCGGCTTGAGAATCCCCTTGGAGCCGTGAAAGGGACCGGGCCCCGGCGCGCTGGCATGCCGCGCCGGAGCCCGGTCCCCGGATTGCTGGCCGGATGAGCCGGAGCCTTGCGCCCGCTTGTCCGGCCCCTTTTGATACACGCCGTTGGGGAGAGGGGCGCACGATGCGCGCGCAGCTTGGTGTGAGCCTTGGCCAGTGTTCGTGGGCCGGGGAAAAGAGCGAGAATCAGGATTTCTGCGATGCGCGCGTGCCCGAGGGCAGCGCGCTCGCGCTCAAGGGCGTGGCGCTCGCGCTCGCCGACGGGATCAGCACGAGCGCGCTGGGCCGGGAGGCGGCCGAAGTCGCGGTAGCCTCGTTCCTGACCGACTATTTCGCGACGTGCGAGGCCTGGTCGGTGCGCACCAGCGCGCAGCGGGTGATCGCGGCGATCAATTCGTGGATGCACGCGCGCAACCGCCAGCGGCAGGGGCCGGGCCTGCCCGAGGACGCGCGCGAGAAGGGTCTCGTCTGCACGCTCTCGGCGCTCGTGCTCAAAGGGCGTTCGGCCTACGTGTTCCATGTCGGCGACGCGCGCATCGCGCATTTCAGCGAGGATGGGTTCACGGTCCTGACCGAGGCGCACCGGTTGGAGCTGGGCGGCGGCGAGAGCCTGCTTGCCCGCGCGGTCGGGATCGATCACCGGCTCGCGATCGACCACGCGCAGGTGAGCGTGCGCGCGGGCGACGTGTTCATCCTCACCAGTGACGGCGTGCACGACCACGTGCCGGGCTCCGCCTTTCTGGCCGCGGCGCGCAGCGCCGACCTCGATCGCGCCGCGCGCGAGTTGTGCGCGGCGGCGATCGCGGCGGGCAGCGCAGACAATGTGACGGTCCAGATCGTGCGCATCGAAAGCCTGCCCGACAGCGACCTCGACGACGTGATCGGCGAAGAACGAGCCTTGCCGCCCGCGCCCGCGCTGATGGCCGGGCAGGATTTCGAAGGCTTTTCGATCCTGCGCACGCTCCACGCCGGGCACCGCAGCCATGTCTATCTTGCGCGTGATCGGGCGAGCGGGGGGCGTGTCGTGCTCAAGGCCCCGGCCCGCGAATGGGCCGGGGACCCGCACGAGCGCCAGCGCCTGATGCTTGAGGAATGGGTCGCGCGGCGGGTGCGCAGCGGGCATGTGCTGGCCGCGCCGCAATCGGGCGGAGAGCGGCGTCACGCCTATGCGGTGTTCGACTATCTGCCGGGGCAGACACTCGAGGAATGGGCCTATGCGCGCCGCGAACCCGATCTGGTGGCGGTGCGCGCCCTGATCAAGCAGATCGCGAGCGGGCTGCTCGCGCTGCACCGGCGCGAAATCCTGCACGGCGACTTGCGCCCCGCCAATGTTATCGTGGACGGCGAGGAGATCGCACGGATCATCGATTTCGGCTCGGCCGTGGTGGCCGGGATCGAGGAAATCGCGCCGCGCGCTCAGGACGCCGCATACGCGGGAACGATGCAGTTCACCGCGCCCGAAATCTGGCTCGGCGCGCTGCCCACGCGGGCGAGCGACCTGTGGTCGCTGGGCGCTATCGCCTATTTTCTGCTGACCCGCAGCCTGCCTTATGGGCCGCGTCTTTGCGGCGCGCGCACCCGCGCCGCGCAGCGCGCCTTGCGCTACATCCCGGCGAGCGAGATCAATCCCGAAGTGCCCGCCTGGATGGACGCCGCGCTGGCCCGTGCGCTCGCGCTCGATCCGGGGGCGCGCTACGCCGAGCTATCGGAATTCACGTATGATCTCACCCGTCCCAACCCGTCGCTGCCCGCAGCGGCGGCGCGCCCGCTGCACGTGCGAAAGCCCGAGCGGGTGTGGCAGGCCGCGAGCGCGGTGCTGGCCATCGCGCTCGCGGTTTCGCTGCTCTTCCCGCGCGCGGCGATGCCCGAGCGGCCCCAGGGGAGCGCAACCGGGCGGGCCCCCCAGGCGGTTTACGCGGGCGAGGCGATCGGCCGAACGGAATAAGACAAGCCTTCTCGACACGTCCTGCAGATGCCGCGTGCGGCGATCGACGAGGTGAATTTTTGTGCGTTTTCATCGAAACTTGCACCGCGAAACCGCAATTCTGGCAGTGTTGCCAAAATGCGTCGCTCGCGCTGTTTCGACAGATCGTCGGGGGGCGGTTGACGCGAACTGGGCAAAAATACTCTTGCCCCAAAGCTTCCGAATCAGTTAAACACAAACCAAGCGAGATTGCGCCGTCCACAGTTGGACGATGGTAAGCGCCTCGCCATCATTCTGACAACGCGTGGCAATGAAGCCGCCCGTGCCAACCCATTCGCAGGGTATGGCTCGAGGCGGTTTTTTTGCGTGCGCGTCATGAACGGAGACGGGACGTGAATGCACCAGTGAACGTCAAGGCGGGGAAGGGGGCGCTGCCCGCACGCGAAAAGCTCGTGGTGATCGGCAACGGCATGGCCGGGTGCCGTGCGGTCGAGGAAGTGCTGTCGCGCGATGGCGACCGCTTCGAAATCACGATCTTCGGCGCCGAGCCGCGCGTCAACTACAACCGCATCATGCTCTCGCCGGTGCTGGCGGGTGAGAAGACCTTCGAAGAGATCGTCATCAACACGCCCGAATGGTACGAAGAGAACGGCATCACGCTGGTCTCGGGCGACAAGGTGGTGCAGATCGACCGCGCGACGCAGACGGTGATCGCCGCTTCGGGCCGGGTCGAACCCTACGACCGCCTGCTGATCGCGACCGGTTCGGACCCCTTCATCATTCCCGTACCCGGCAAGGATCTGGACGGTGTGGTGACCTTCCGCGACCTCGACGATGTTGACAAGATGCTCGCCGCAGCCGACGCGGGCCAGGCGCGCGGCGGCGGCAGCGCGGTGGTTATCGGCGGCGGTCTGCTCGGGCTCGAGGCCGCGCACGGCCTGTCGCTGCGCGGCATGAAGGTGACGGTCATCCACCTCATGCCAACGCTGATGGAGCGCCAGCTCGACGAGGCCGCCGGCTTCCTCCTGCGCAGCGAACTGGAGCGCCGCGGGCAGACCATCCTGACCGGCGCCAACACCAAGGAAATCCTGGGCAAGGACGGCAAGGTCGCGGGCGTCCGGCTCGAGGACGGCACCGAGATCGTGGCGGACATCGTGGTCATGGCGGTCGGCATCCGCCCCGCGACGGGGCTGGCGAAGGAAGCCGGGCTCGAGGTCGAACGCGGCATTCTGGTCGACGATCACATGGTCACGTCGGACCCGGCGGTGCTTTCGGTCGGCGAGTGCGTCCAGCACCGCGGGCTGTGCTACGGTCTCGTCGCGCCGCTGTGGGACATGTGCCGTGCGCTGGCCGACCATCTGACCGATCAGCCCACCGGCTACACCGGTTCGGTCACCTCGACCAAGCTCAAGGTCTCGGGCATCGACCTGTTCTCGGCCGGGGACTTCTCGGGCGGCGAGGGCTGCGAGGACATCGTCATGCGCGACGCCGCGCGCGGCATCTACAAGCGCGTGATCGTCAAGGACAACAGGATCGTCGGCGCGGTGCTCTATGGCGATACCGCCGATGGCTCGTGGTATTTCGATCTGCTCAAGAAAAGCGAGGACGTCTCGGACATTCGCGAGGCGCTGATCTTCGGTCAGGCCTTTGCGTCCGGGGGTGCGCTGGCGGACCCTAACGCGGCCGTTGCGGCCCTCTCGGACGATGCCGAGATCTGCGGGTGCAACGGCGTTTCCAAGGGCCAGGTCGTCTCGTGCATCGCGGGCGGCGCGCATTCGCTCGACGCGGTGCGGGCGAGCTGCAAGGCTTCGGCCTCGTGCGGGTCGTGCACCGGGCTGGTCGAAAGCCTGCTTTCGCTGACACTGGGCGGCGAAGTCGAAAGCGGTCCGGCCACCATGTGCAAGTGCACCAGCTTCACCCATGACGATGTGCGCGCGCTGATCCTCGACAAGAAGCTGATGAGCATCCCGCACGTCCTGCAGGAACTCCACTGGTCGACCCCCGATGGCTGCGCTTCGTGCCGCCCCGCGCTCAACTACTACCTGCTGTGCGCCTGGCCGGGCGAATACGTCGACGATCAGAAGAGCCGCTTCGTCAACGAGCGGATGCACGCCAACATCCAGAAGGACGGCACCTATTCGGTCGTCCCGCGCATGTGGGGCGGGCTGACCAACCCCAGGGAACTGCGCGCGATCGCCGACGTGGTGGAGAAATACAACGCGCCGATGGTCAAGGTGACCGGCGGGCAGCGGCTCGACATTTTCGGGATCAAGAAGGAGGATCTGCCCGCGGTCTGGGCCGATCTCAACGCGGCGGGCATGGTTTCGGGCCACGCCTACGGCAAGAGCTTGCGCACGGTGAAGACCTGCGTCGGCAGCGAATGGTGCCGTTTCGGGACCCAGGATTCGACCGGGCTCGGCGTCAAGCTGGAGCGGATGACCTGGGGGTCGTGGATGCCGCACAAGTTCAAGATCGCGGTCTCGGGCTGCCCGCGCAACTGCGCGGAAGCGACGATCAAGGACTTTGGCGTCGTCTGTGTCGACAGTGGCTACGAACTGCACGTGGGCGGCAATGGCGGCATCAAGGTGCGCGCGACCGACCTTCTGTGCAAGGTCGCGACCGAGGCCGAGGCGATGGAGATGTGCGCCGCCTTCATCCAGCTCTACCGCGAGGAAGCGCGCTATCTGGAACGCACCGCCCCGTGGATCGAGCGGGTCGGGCTCGAGCATGTGAAGCAAAAGCTGGCCAGGCCCCAGGCCATCGCCGCCTATGCTGCGCGCTTCCACTATTCGCAGACCTTCATGCAGGACGATCCCTGGGCCAAGCGCGCCGCGGGCGAGCGTGCCGACCTGCACCAGCATCTGGCCACCGTGCGTCCGGTCGACGGCGCCTTCCTGATGGAGAAAGCATGATGTACGGCGATTGGCTTGATATCGGCCCGGTCGGTCAGATCGAGGCGGGCACCGCGCGCACGCTGCCGGTCGAGGGGCTCAAGGACGGCGCCAGGCGCGAGCTGGCGATCTTCCACACCCTGCGCGGCGAATTCTTCGCGATCGAGAACCGCTGCCCGCACAAGCAGGGCCCGCTCAGCCAGGGCATCGTCCATGGCGACGTGGTGACCTGCCCCTTGCACAACTGGAACATTTCGCTGCGCAGCGGCCGCGCGCTGGGCGAGGACGAGGGCTGCGTGCCCACCATCCCGCTCAAGGTCGATGCCGGGCGGCTCTACCTGCTGCGCGCCGCTGTGCTGGGCGAGGCCGACGAAGTGGCCGCTCCGGTGCCCGAAGCGGCCACGGTCAAGGACTGAAGCGATGGACGTGATCCGCACCACCTGTGCCTATTGCGGCGTTGGCTGCGGGGTCACGGCCGGGGTCGTCGCAGGTGGCGATCGGGGGGTCTCGATCTCCGGCGACCCCAAGCACCCGGCCAACAAGGGGCGGTTGTGCTCCAAGGGCACGCATCTGGGCGAGACGGTCGGGCTCGAAGGGCGTTTGCTCCACCCCCGTGTCGACGGACGCCGGACCGACTGGGACAGCGCGTTCGATGCACTGGCGGACCGGATGCGCGCCTGTATCGAGGAGCACGGGCCGGACAGCGTGGCCTTCTACGTCTCGGGCCAGTTGCTGACCGAGGATTATTACGCGGCCAACAAGCTGATGAAGGGCTTTGTCGGCTCGGCCAACATCGACACCAATTCGCGCCTGTGCATGGCGAGCGCGGTGGCCGCCTACAACCGCGCCTTTGGCGAGGACGTGGTGCCGTGCTCGTATGAGGATCTCGATGCGGCCGATCTCATCGTGCTGGTCGGATCGAACACCGCCTGGTGCCATCCGGTGGTCTGGCAGCGCATCGAAAAGGCGCGCGAGCGGCGCGCCGCCAAGCTGGTGGTGATCGATCCGCGCCGCACCGAAACCGCCGAACAGGCCGATCTGCACGTTGCGGTTGCGCCCGATGGCGATGTCGCGCTGTTCAACGCGCTGCTGGCGCGCATGGCCGCGATGGGGCTCGTGGACCGCGCCTTCATGGCCGCGCGGGTCGAATGTCCGGCTGATTTCTGGGATGGGCTGGACGGTGATCCGGGTGTCGATCCGGTGGTGTTCGAGCAGCTGTGCACGCTCGTCGCGGCGCATCCGCGCATGGTCACGCTGTTTTCGCAAGGCGCCAACCAGTCGGTCGGCGGCACCGACAAGGGCAACGCGATCATCAACCTGCACCTGGCGACGGGGCGGATCAACCGCATCGGCGCGGGGCCGTTCAGCATCACCGGCCAGCCCAACGCGATGGGCGGGCGCGAGGTGGGCGGACTCGCTAACACACTAGCCTGCCACATGGGCTTTTCCGAGGATGAGCGCGCGGCGGCGGCGGCCTACTGGAAGGCGCCGAAGATCTGCACCGGGCCGGGTCTGAAGGCGGTCGACCTGTTCCGCGCGGTCCACGCCGGGAAGATCAAGTTCCTGTGGGTCATGGCCACCAATCCGGCGGTTTCGATGCCCGACAGCGGCTTCGTGCGCGAGGCGCTCGAGCGCTGCGAGACGCTCGTCGTCTCGGACGTGATCGCCGATACCGACACCGCGCGGCGCGCCGACATCCTGCTCCCGGCCGAGGCCTGGGGCGAGAAGAACGGCACCGTCACCAATTCGGAACGCTGCGTCTCGCGCCAGCGCCGCCTGTTTGACAGCCCCGGCGAAGCGTTGGCGGACTGGCGGATCATCGCTGGGCTCGCCGCGCGGATGGGCTGGGAGAGCGCGTTCGACTGGCCTAATGCGGCCGCGGTGTTCCGCGAATACGCGGCGATGACCGGGCTTTCCGCCGCGCGCGGGCTGCGGCTCGATCTTACCGCCTGGGCCGACCTTTCGGACGAGGAATACGATGCGCTCGAACCGTTCCAGTGGGGCGGCGAACGTCCACTGGCCTGGCGCTTTTCGCACCCCTCCGGCAAAGCGCGGATGGTCCGTGTGGCCCCCGCCTGCACCACGCCCGACGCCGCGTTCCCGCTGCGGCTCAACACCGCGCGTTACCGCGACCAGTGGCACACGATGACCCGCACCGGCCTGTCGCCCACGCTGTCGCAGCACCGGCCCGAGCCGCTGGTCGAGGTCCACCCGCGCGATGCCGCGAAGGAAGGGCTCACCGATGGTTCTCTGGCGCGGGTAATGACCCGGCAGGGCGATGCGGTGTTCCGCGTGCGCATCGGTGAGGGGCAGCGCGAAGGCGAAATCTGCGTGCCCATGCACTGGACCGACGCGATGAGCGGGGGCGGTCGTGCCAACCGCCTGCCAGGGCAAGGCGTCGATCCCGTCTCGGGCCAGCCCGGTTTCAAGAACAGCGCCGCGCGGCTGATCGCGGTGCGCGCCGATTGGCAGGCCTTCCTCGTGCGCGAGGATGTCTTTACACCCGAGGGGCTGCTGTACTGGACCCGCGCGCGGGTCGCCACCGGCTGGCTCTACGAACTGGCGGGCGAGGGCGCGGTCGATCTCGACGCGCTGCTGCCCGAGGGCGAGCGGCTCGAAGTGGCCGACATCGTGCGCGGCATGCGCCGGATCGCGGTGCGCGGCGAGGATGGACGCCTGCTGGCGGCGGCCTATCTCACGCGTTCGGGGACCTTGCCCCAGCGTGGCTGGGTGGCAAGCCAGATCGGGCTTGATGCGGCGAGCGCGAGCGAACTTCTCGCCGGGCGGCCGAGCACGCCGCTGCCCGATCGCGGCGCGATCGTGTGCGTGTGCCACGGCGTGGGCGAAAAGGACATCGCCGAGGCCGCGCTGCAAGGGGCGGACAGCGTCGCTGCGATCGGCGCCTGCACCAAGGCGGGCACCAATTGCGGATCGTGCCGACCGGCCATCGCCAAACTTCTCCAAGCCTGTGCAACCCAAGCAAGGGAGCCTGCCGAATGAGCGCATATCCTCGTGACGATTTCGCCCCCGGATCGGTCTGGCTGGTGGGCGCCGGGCCGGGCGATCCCGAGCTGCTCACGCGCAAGGCCGAGCGCCTGATCGGCGCGGCGAGCGTGATCTTCCACGATGCGCTGGTCGGCCCGGAAGTGCTCGACCTTGCTGATCCCTCGGCGCGACTGGTCTATGTCGGCAAGCGCTCGGGCCGGCACTCGAAGGACCAGAAGACGATCGACGCGCTGATCGTCGAGGCGGCGCTGGCAGGCGAGCGGGTGGTGCGCCTCAAGGGCGGCGATCCCTCGATCTTCGGCCGCTCGACCGAGGAGCTGGAGGCGTGCCGCGAGGCGGGCGTGCGGGTTTCGGTCTGCCCCGGCGTGACTGCGGCGAGCGCGGCGGCGGCGGGACTGGGGGCCTCGCTCACGCTGCGTGGCCTGGCGCGCAAGCTGACCTTCGTCACCGCCCATGCCCGTGCGGGTGAGGAGCTGGAGCTTGACTGGGAGCGGCTGGCTGATCCCGAAGCGACCCTGGCCGTCTATATGGGTAAGGCGGCCGCTCCGGCGCTGTCCGCAAGGCTGATCGCGGCGGGGCTGCCTGCGCAAACTCCGGTCGCGCTGGTCGAAAACGCGAGCCTTCCCAGCGAACGGCATTTCCATACCCGGCTCGATCTCCTGCCGCTCGCCGCGCGCACCGCGCTGGGCGACGGCCCGGCACTGCTGCTGATCGGCGCGGCGATGGAGAAGCCGCAAGGAACGCGCGTTAAGGAATTGCAAAGGATTGTTGCGATCCCGTCGAAACAGATTGGTAATCAATAGCTTGTAGCCCGCCTCTCGTTCCAGCCTCGTTCCGAGGGGAGTGGACGAGGGGCGAGGCCGGTTTTCCGCCGATTTGGTCGGGGATCGGTCTCGTTTCCTTACCCCGCGCGCATGGCGCGCCGACGCGAGCGCTATTTCCAACCCTTCTTGCGAGCCGTTCGTTCGCCATCAGCGTCGAGCGGCGCGCCGTTGGCCATGTCCTGCGCCGCGCGCATGAGATCGGCCTCGGCCGATCCGGCCTGGCGATAGGCGTCGGGACTGGCGGCCGAGGGCTGGTTGGCCTGCGTGCGTTCGAGCACCCAGCTGTCCCCGTCCCGGCAGGCGATACCCGCTGTCGCGCGCGCCGAATAGACCCGGCAATAGGTCCCGTTGTCCCGCTCGAAGCTGGTCAGTATCCGCAAGGGCCCGCCGTTGCCCTGCGCTGAGGCGAGCTGGGTGTCGAGTCCCCTGGCAAGGTTCCCCGCCGCGACGAGCTGGCCGCCGCGATCGACCACACTGGCGCTATCCCCCACCGCATCGTGCGATGGCGAAGCGAAGCGGCCGAGGTTGAGGCTCGTTCCCAGCATGACGCCCAGCACCAGCGAGGCGGCGAGGCCGGCGGCGAGGCCGGGCCGCGCGAAAAGCGGCACGCCTTTCTGGCCGGGCACGCGCTGCGCTCCGGCGCGCGCGCGCGCCTTGGCCTTTTCCTTGCGCTCCTTTTCGCGCCGGGCCTTGGCGGCGGCAAAGTCGAGCACGGGAGCAGGGGGCTGGGCGGAAGGTTGCGCCACCGGTGGAACCGCCACCGCGCCGGGCGTGTGAGGCTCCTTGGCGGGCGCCTTTGCCGCATCCTCTTCCTGCGCCGCCGCGATCATCGCCATCAGCGCATCGGGCACGGCTTCCTCGGCCACCGGATCGAAATGGGCCTGCAAGCGCGCGCGAAGCCGCTGTTCCGCCTGCAATTGGGCGGCCAGTTCGGGGTCGTGCGCGACGGCCTCCTCGATGCGGTCGGCGGCTTCGCCCGAAAGTTCGCCATCGGCGTAGGCCCGAAGCTCCTCGCGGGTTACACCGGTCATGCCTTCTCTCCCAATTCCCTGAGCAATGCCTCGCGCCCGCGGCCCAGGCGCGAAGTCAGCGTGCCTTGCGGTATGTCGAGGATTTCGGCCGCCTCCTTGTAGGCAAAGCCTTCGATCATGACGAGCACCACCGCCTCGCGCTGCTCGTCGGGCAAGCGCGCCAGCGCGCGCTCGACATTGCCCAGCTCGACCAGGCTTTCGGCCGCGGGCGCGCCAGGGGTGCCCACGTTGACACCTTCGTCCTCGTGCGTGAAGGTCTGCGAGCGCCGCGTGCGGGCGCGGATTTCATCGATCCACTGGTTACGCATGATCCTGTATACCCATGCGTCGAGCCGGGTGCCTTCCTCCCACTGGGTGCGGGCCTTGAGCGCGCGCTCGACGGTTTGCTGGCACAAGTCGTCGGCATCGGCGGCGTCCTGCGTCAACCCGCGCGCAAAGCGCCGCAGGCGTGGCAGCAGCGCGGTCAGCTGGGTGCAGAAGCTCGTCGTCGTGCTCATCGATCTTTCGTGCCTGAGGATGAAACGGATGGACTTGGGCGTTTCATCCACGAGTGCAAGAATTTCTGCTAACGGACAAGAGCATGACGAAAGAGACAGGCAAAGGCCGATCGCGATGGCGTATGCTGGCGGCGCTGGCCGTGCTGGTGGGGAGCGTGCTGGCGGGCCCGGCCAGCGCGCAGCTGGGCGTGCCGGGGGGCGCTTCGCTGCCCGGCGGTTCGCTCGGGGGCGATGTGGGGGAGGCAATCGGTTCGCTCGCGGACAAGACGCTCGAGGGGGCGCAGGATCTGGGCGAAAGCGCGAGCCGGGCGACCCGATCGACCTTGCGCCGCCTGATTCGCCTGCGTGACCAGCGCCTTGCCCGTTTTGTGCGCGAGACGCCGGGCGTCGAGCGCGATGCCGAGGGCAATCCGGCGCGGGCGGGCGAACTGCTGATGCTCGATCCCGATGCGCCCGCGCTCGAAAGCGCGAAGGCCAACGGCTTTACGGTGATCGAACAGGGCGCGCTCGAAGGGCTCGACATTGCCTATGCCCGGCTCGCGGTGCCGCCAGGGATGACGCTGGCCGATGCCGAAGTGCGGCTGCGCAAGGCGCTGCCCGGTCATGCGGTGAGTTCGGACCCGATCCACTTTCCCTCGGGCAAGCTCGGAGCGTCGGAAGCGCTTGGCGTGGCGGGCGCGGCGGCGGTTTCGACAAGCGACCTGCCGCGCGGGGGAAGCGTGGGTGTGATCGATGGCGGGATCGCGGGTTCCTCACGCCTTGTCGCGCAAAAAGGCTTCGCGTCCGGCGCCCCGGTGCCCGACGAACACGCCTCGGCGATCGCCTCTTTGCTTGCGGGGGCGGGCACGGCCAGGCTGTGGTCGGCCGATGTCTATGGCACCGACAGGGCGGGGGGCGATGCGCTGGCGATCGCGCGCGCGCTGGGCTGGATGCAGACGAACGGCGTGCCGGTGGTCTCGATCAGCCTTGTCGGCCCGGCCAATCCGCTGCTCGCGCGGGCGATCGACGCGGCGCGGGTCAAAGGCATGTTGGTGGTCGCGGCGGTCGGCAACGATGGCGCCGCCGCGCCGCCTGCCTATCCCGCCTCCTACTCCGGCGTGGTCGCGGTGACCGGGGTCGATGCGCGCGGGCGGGTGCTGATCGAGGCGGGGCAGGCACGGCATATCGATTACGCGGCGCCCGGCGCGGACCTTTCGGCGATGGTTCCGGGAAAGGGACGCATTGCGCTTCGCGGGACGTCGTTCGCCGCGCCGCTCGCCGCCGCCCGGCTCGCC
>NZ_JALHLF010000150.1:0-350 GCF_022832435.1 Novosphingobium organovorum
CGCGTCACGCCGCAGCTCACCGAGGCGGCGCGGCGCGCGGGCGTGCCCCTCGTCCGGGTGGAGGATGGCTTCGTGCGCTCGGTCGGGCTGGGCAGCAATCTGGTGCCGCCGTCCTCGGTGGTGGTCGATCACGCGGGCATCCACTTCGATCCGCGTTCGCCGAGCGATCTGGAATTGATCCTGGCGCAGACCGCGTTCGACGAGCGCCTGCTGGCGCGGGCGGCGGCGCTGCGCGAAACCATCGTCGCGGCGGGTATCAGCAAGTACGCGGCGGGTGGCGGCGAGAGCGGCGGCGAGAGTGGCGGCGGGGCTCTGCCCGCGCGCACCGCCGGGCGCCGCCGGGTGCTCGT
>NZ_JALHLF010000150.1:511-6493 GCF_022832435.1 Novosphingobium organovorum
GGCGCCGCCGGGTGCTCGTGCCGGGGCAGGTCGAGGACGACATGTCGGTGCTGGCGGGCGGCGGCGGGCTGGCGTCCAACCGCGAACTGCTGCGCCGCGTGCGCGCGCTCGAACCCGAGGCCGAGATCTGGTGGCGCCCGCATCCGGACGTCGACGCCGGGCACCGCAAGGGCGCCATCGCGGACGAGGACGCGCTGGTCTTCGCCGATCGCATCGTGCGCGGGGGCGGCATGGCGCCGCTGCTCGGCGCGGTCGATGCGGTCCACGTGCTGACCTCGCTGACCGGGTTCGAGGCGCTGATGCGCGGGTGCGCGGTGACCTGCCACGGTACGCCGTTCTACGCGGGCTGGGGGCTGACGCGCGATCTCGGCGCGGTTCCCGACCGGCGCGGGCGCGCCTTGACACTCGACGCGCTGGTGGCGGGCGTGCTGATCCTCTACCCGCGCTATCTCGATCCGGTAAGCGGCTTGCCGTGCCCGCCCGAAGTGCTGGTGGCGCGCATGGTGGAAAACCGGGCGGTCAATCGCCTGGGCTGGATCGAGCCCTTGCGCCGGATGCAGGGGCGGCTCATGGCATGGCTGCGATGACCCGCGTGATTTTCGACCTCTCGCGCCTGATCTCGCGCGTGCGCCATTCGACCCCTTCGGGTGTGGACCGCGTGGAGATGGCTTATGCACGCGGCCTCCTGGCGCGGCTGGGCGCGGACGATCTGGCTTTCGCCGCGGTCCACCCTTCCGGCCTTTACGGAAGGCTCGATCGCGGCGCGGCGCTGGCCTATCTCGACGAGCTGGAACGCCGCTGGGCGCAGGAGGAAGGGGGGCGTGGCCAGCGCTCGCTGGTCTCCGTGCTGCCGTGGATGAAGGCGCTGCTGCCTACCCGCAAGGGCGTGGGGGACTGGCCCGGCGCGCTCTATCTCCAGGTTTCGCCCCATCATCTGACGCGTCAGGACCGCATTGCCGGGCTGCTCGGGCGTGAGCGCGCGCGCTTCGTGTGCCTGGTCCACGATCTCATCCCGATCGAATACCCCGAGTACGCACGGCCCTCGGGCGCGGACCTGCACCGCCAGCGCATGGCCAGCGTCGCCAACCTTGCCGACCTGGTGATCGCCAATTCGGTGGCGACGGGCGCTTCCTTCGCCCGCTGGGTGGAGCGCGGCGACCCCTTGCTCGAAGCCGGGGTGACGGTGCCCCCGATCCATGCCGCGCTGCTGGGTACGGAGCCGGTCGCCGCGGTGGAGCCCTTCCGTTTCGCCGACGCGCGCCCCTATTTCCTGTGTCTGGGCACGATCGAGCCGCGCAAGAACCACCTCGCGTTGCTGCATTTGTGGCGGGCGATGGCCGAGACGATGGAGCCGGCCGCGATCCCGCGCCTGGTCATCGTCGGTCGGCGCGGGTGGGAGAACGAGCAGGTGCTTGATATGCTGGATCGCTGTCCCGCGCTCGCCCCCCATGTCGAGGAGCTGAGCGGGTGCCCCGACAAGCGGCTTGCCGCGCTCCTGCGCGGTGCGCGCGCGCTGCTCATGCCTTCGTTTGCCGAAGGTTTCGGGATGCCGGTGGCCGAGGCCTTGTCGGTGGGAACGCCGGTGGTGTGCAGCGACATCGCGGCGATGCGCGAGGTGGGCGGGGATGTTCCCGATTACCGCGACCCGCTCGACGGGCCGGGCTGGCTGGCGGCGATCCTCGACCATGCGGGCGAGGGGCCGCTCCACCAGGCGCAGCGCGCGCGGGTCCCGGCGTGGCGCGCGCCGAGCTGGGACGCGCACATGGACGGCGTGCTCGCGCGGCTTGAAGCGCTGTCTCCGGTTTGTGCCTGACGATTGGCGCATTTTCCCGTCGGGAGGAGGCACCGGACGGCTTGGAAAATGCTTCAGGACAAAACGCCTGGCGCAGCCATTGCGCCGTGCCGGGCGCGGGTTCATAGCCTGGCGGGATGACTGCGCAAAAGATCGTACCTGGAACCGCGGCCTATCGCCGGCTGTGCCTCGCGATGCTGCTGGCGGGGCTTTCGACTTTCGCGCTGCTCTACTGCACCCAGCCGCTGCTGCCGCATTTCAGCCGCGCCTATGGCCTGAGCGCTGAACAGGCAAGCCTGGCGGTCTCGCTGGCGACCGGGCCGATGGCCTTCGTGCTGCTGGTTGCAGGGATGGTCTCGGACCGGCTCGGACGCCGCCCGCTGATGATCGCCTCGCTGCTGCTGGCGGCGCTGCTGACCACGGTGCTGGGCTTCCTGCCGGGGTGGGACAGCCTGCTGGTCGCGCGCTTTGGCTGCGGCCTTGCGCTGGCGGGCATGCCCGCGGTGGCGATGGCCTATATCAGCGAGGAAGTGGACGATGGTGCGGTGGGCCGGGCGATGGGCCTGTACATCGGCGGTTCGGCGGTTGGCGGGATGAGCGGGCGGTTGCTGGTGAGCGTTCTGACGCAGTGGCTGGGCTGGCGCGACGCGCTGAGCCTGACCGGGCTGGCCGGGCTGGCCATCGCGCTCCTGTTCTGGCGGGTGCTGCCGCCCTCGCGCCAGTTCGAGCCGCGCCGGCATTCGTTCCTGGGCTATGCGGCGGGCTTCGCGCGCCTGTTCGCCGACAAGGCGCTGCCCTGGCTGTTTCTCGAGGCGTTCCTGCTGATGGGGGCGTTCATCTCGATCTACAATTACGCGGGATACCGGCTGATCGCGCCGCCCTACGCGCTGTCGCAGACCGAGGTCGGTCTCATTTTCCTGCTCTATCTGCTCGGCTCGTTCAGCTCGGCGCTGGCCGGGCACCTGTCGAGCCGGTTCGGTCCGCGCCGGAGCCTGTGGCTGCCGCTGGTGCTGTTCGTGGCGGGCATCGCGCTCACCGCGGCGCGGCCGCTGGCGCTGGTCGTCGCAGGGATCGCGGTGGTGACGGTGGCCTTCTTCGCGGCGCACGCGATCGCTTCGTCCTGGGTCGGGCGGCGCGCGCGGCAGGACCGTGCGCAGGCGACCGCGAGCTATCTCTTTGCCTATTACATGGGCTCGAGCCTGCTGGGGTCGAGCGGGGGCTACGCCTGGACCCATGCGGGCTGGAGCGGGGTGGCGCTGTTCACCGGCGCGCTGATGGGGATCGCGCTGCTCGTCGCCTTGCGGCTGGCGCGGGTCCAGCCGCTGGCGCAGGTCGAGCCGGTGCGCCCGATCCCGGTCGATTGAACGCGCGAGCCGGTCCCGCCGTGCGAGGCGCTGTCGTGGGAGTGTAAGATCGCCGGGCTAGGAAGCGGATCGCGTCATGCCCGCTTTCGAACCCTCGTTTCCCGCCCGGTCCCGGCGCGGGCCTGCCCCGGCCATCGGGCAGGGTGCGCGCGAGGAGGGGCGGCTGATCGCCTATTCGGCGGGGAACCTGGGCAAGAACATCGTCTTTGCCAGCGGTGAGCTGACTTTTCTCTACCTGCTGACCGATCTTGCCGGGCTGTCGGGCCGCGTGGCGGGTGGCGTGATGCTGCTGGTGGTGCTGGGCGATCTGGTGTTCGATCTGCTGGCGGCCCGGATCGTGATCCATCTGCGCGCGCGCGCCATCAACTACGCCAGCCTGCTGGTCGCGGGCGCGGTGCCCGGTGGGCTGGCCTTCGCGATGGTCTATGCGCTGCCGGCACTGGGTGTCACGGCGAGCGGGTGGCTGGCGCTGGCGCTGGTGACTTTCCGTAGCGCCTATGCGCTGGTCGACGTGCCGCACAACGCGCTGATGGCGCGCATCAGCCAAAGCAGCCGGACGCGGGCGCGGATCTCGGGCTATCGCCGTTTCTTCAGTTCGCTGTCCTCGGTCAGCATCGCGCTCATCATCGCGCCGGGGGTCGAGGCGGCGACCCACGGCGACGATTATCCCGCGCTTGCCGCGATGGGGCTGGGCGTGGGCGCGCTGTTCGTCGCGGCGATGGGGGCCTGCGCCTGGGCCTGCCGCACCCGGCATCCGGCGCGTGTGGAGGAGGCGTCGGCCCACGCCGATCCCTGTCCGGGGCCTGTGACGGGCGACGGGCTGGCTGTGCCCTTGCGCGATCCGCTGGTCCTGGCGATGCTCGCGCTTGGTCTGCTGACCGGGTTCGCCGCGCCCGGTTTCGATCGCATGGTGCTCTATTTCGCGCGCTATGTCCTGGCCGAGCCCGAAGCGGTGCGTCCGGTCCTTCTGGCGGTCACGGTAGGGCAGTTCGCGGGCGTGCTGGCGTGGACCGCGCTGGCCGGGCGGATCGATGCGCGCCGGTTGCTGATCGCGGGGCACCTGCTCTACGCGCTGGCGCTCTGCGGGTTCTGGCTGGCCTCGCCCCTGGCCGGGGCGCGGCTCGGCCTGGCCGGGGTGATCGGCTTTGCCCAGACGGCGGTGTTCATGCTGCCCTGGGCGATGCTGGCCGACGTCGTCGACGCGGTCGAATGGCGCCATCGCCGCCGGTTCGAGGCGGGGCTCTTCGCGGTCTTCCTGGTGGTGGTCAAAAGCAGCGGCAGCGCGGCATCGGCGGTGATCGGCTTCACGCTCGACCGGGCGGGCTACGCGCCGGGGCTGGTGCAGGACGCGGGTGTGCGCGCGGTGATCGCGGCTCTGGGCATCGCCCTGCCGGTGGCGGGCAGCGCACTGGCAGCGGCGCTGCTGTGGCGCTTCCGGCTCGGCCACGCGCTGCACGCACGGCTGTGCCGCACGCTGGCCTACCGTCGGCGGACCGGGGTGCGGGTGGTCGGGCCCCAGGCGGCGCAAACGTCCGGTTTCGTGTCTTTGCGGGCGTAGGGGCGCGCCCACCCCGCTGCGGCTGGGTTCGCTACGCTCTTCCAAGTCTCGCTGCCCCTCCCGCACGCGGGAGGGGGGATCGCGCATTGCCCTCCCGCTTGCGGGCGGGCCGGTAGGCTTGGGACCGAAGGGACCTAGCCGGACGGGGTGGGCGGGAACCCACTCAATCCAGCCGTTCCGATCACCGCCCGATTTTGTCCACTAGGGGTCNCGCGCATTGCCCTCCCGCTTGCGGGCGGGCCGGTAGGCTTGGGACCGAAGGGACCTAGCCGGACGGGGTGGGCGGGAACCCACTCAATCCAGCCGTTCCGATCACCGCCCGATTTTGTCCACTAGGGGTCGAGCGGATCGCGCGGGTCGATCCGGTCGACCTGCGGCGCGGGCGCGAAGACCAGTTCGGTGGGCGAAAGACGCGCCAGCACGCGGCCCGGCTGATAGCCCAGTTCGCGCGTGTTGCGCTGGGTGAACGCGGGGCTTTCGATATAGGCGCTCTGCTGCGGGTTGCACACGATGAGCGCGGGCATCGCGGCGGGCGCGCCGAGCATGGCGAGCCGGCGCGCGGCGTTGCGCAGGTTGGTCGTGGTGTGGCGCGCGTAGGGTTCGATCACGATCGCGTCGGCGGGTACGCCATAGCGCGCGATGAGCGCGCGGCGCATCTCGACCGCCTCGGCGAAGCGGGTCGCGCGGGGGTGGGCGTGGCCGCCGGTGAACACGATGAAGGGGACGTCGCCGCGGGCAAATCGCGCCGCGGCGAGCCGCAGGTGCGCCTTGCCGAGCGGGCTGAGCGGCTGGCCGTCGATTTCGGGGCCGATCCCGGTGACGATCATCGCGCTGTAGCGGTAGCGGCTCCAGTCGAGCCGCGCGGCGCGGGCCATGGCCGGGGCGTTGAGCCCGCCGGTGATCGGCTCGAAACGGATGGCATCGTCGCGGTCGCTGCCGTCGAGCAGCGCAAGCGCGAATTCGAGACTGGGATCGAGGGACTGGAGCGAGGCTTCGCGCGGGGTCTGTGCGAGCAGGCTGGCGGCCTGCAACCGGCTTTCGCGCTCGGCCGGGGTGATGGTGCCCGCGCCGTCGATCTCGGGATAGGCGGGCGGGGCGCCGAGGCCATAGGTTTCAAGGATCGTGTCGATCCCCTCGATCTCGCGGGTCAGCTGCGCGGCGGCGCCATCGTCGGGTGCGCCGGAGCGGATGAGCGGCGCGGCGGCGCGGGTGAACACGGCGCGCTCGTCTGCCCGCCAGACCAGCGCCTGCGCGAGACAGGCAAGATC
>NZ_JALHLF010000151.1 GCF_022832435.1 Novosphingobium organovorum
CCGCAATCGACATCAAATCCAGCGGGTAAATGGAGGTGCCCAGGTGACTTATCGACTCTGGGAATCCCCAGAGGGGCATCAGACCCAACTCGTCACAACCACGCCAGTAGGCCGAATTGAAGGCTTGCCAGAACCGAAGTTGGCGCTCGTATCCATCATTTCTGTGAAGACCTAGCCGTGGTGAGGGGGCGCAATGTCGCTGTACATGGACTGCGGCGCATCCTGGTCGAGGCCCGCCGACTGCTTCCGGTTGAGCACGGCGCTTCCGACCTGAACGAACGATGGCCTACATGCCCCCCTGTTGGGAGCGAACGACCACTAAGGCGGCGAAAGCGGGGAGCGACCATCCATGGTCCATTCTTACACGATAGCCTTGCTGGCGAAACCATCAACTCTAGCCCACAGCTAACTTCAACCTAGGCCAGTTCCTGCAGCTTTGTCGGCGATGGGCGTCAGTGTTGCCGCCTGCGCGATTGCCGTTTGCACATGTCCAGCACGCTCACTGATCGCGGAAATCAGTTTGCCGCGATCATTGGTGAAGATCATCGCCGACTCCCTGGCCCGGGAAATCCCCACGTAGAAGCTCTTCTGATCGACAAGGTTGGCCGCCTTGCTGTCGGCATGGATCATGACGTGATCGGCGGTGCGGCCCTGGGCAGCAAAGGCGGTATCGACATAGGCGTGGGCGATATGCCGGTCGCGCGCGGCATCAAGACGGAGCGTTTCGGTTTTGCCGCTCTGAGTCTGGATTGTGGCCGTGCGGGCCTGCTGGTCCACGGCGATCACCTCGCCGCGCCCGCCGTTGACCCGGCCCGCCTCGCGGTCGTTGCGGGTGAAGCGGATGGCGTCGCCGGATTTCAGGTCCATCGGCTGCGGCGCGAAGGCCTGGGCATGGCCCGCACCCCATTGGCGCAGCCGCCAATCCACCTCGCGGCCATCCTCAGATTTGAGCGTGATGGCGGACTTCGTCGGGTCGATGTTCTCAACGCGATAGGCTTCGCCCCGCGCCACGCCCTTGTCGGCATAGTCGCGGGTGAAGCGGACAACATCGCCCTTGTCGTAGCTCAGGGCATCGCGCGCCTCGGCGCGGGTCAGACCCTTGTTGGTCAGGCTCTCGACGGGGACAACGGGGCCGGTCAGCGCGCCCGATTGGGTGAGCGCGGTGCGAATGTCTGCGGTCAACGCGTCGCGGCCCTCGCGGGACGGCTCGATGACAAGGGTGCGGGCGCGTGCCTGCTTGTCCAGTCCGGCATATCGCTCGGCAATGGCGGCGAAGCGTTCGGCCCGGTCGGCGTTCTCGACGATCTGGCCGCCGCCCCGGTCCAGCACGGCCAGTGCCTTCTTGGCGTCCCCCTCGATAGACGCCAGCACCGCCTCCTTGGCGGCATCGTTGGTCTGCCGGACGATCTCGGCCAGCTTGACGGTTTCCATGCCCGCGCCCTGCAACTGCGCGAAGGCCGCGCCCGCTTCGACCGAACCAAGCTGCTTCACGTCGCCGACAAGGATGATGCGGGCATCATGCTTGTCGGCCAAGTCGAACAGTCGGGCGGTATCGCGGGCCGACAACAGCGAAGCCTCGTCCACGATCCATGCAGCGGGCTGACCTGGCTGGGGCCGCTCGGGCGCAAGCAGATGGCGGGCGACGGTATCAGCGCGTGTACCCAGCGCTTCGCCCAGCACCATCGCCGCCGCCGCCGTCGGTGCCAGCGCGACGACGGACAGGCCCTGTGCCTCGGCTTCGCGGGCGAAGGTCGTCAGGACGGTCGTTGTCTTGGCGGTGCCCGCATACCCCTGCAAGGCGGTGATCCGATTGCGGCTGGTCAAGAGCTGCTCTGTCGCCGCACGCTGATCGGCGTTCCAGCTGTGGCCCGTCCGTTCCGAGTTCGCGGCAGCGCTGGCAACGGCCTTGGCGGCCGCAAGAGGCGATGCGACAGGGGCAAAGGCGCCGCGCCCCTCTGCCTCTATCCGCAGCATCCTGATTTCGGTTTCGACATTCTGGCGGGTGGTGAACCCGGCGAACTCCGCGCCGCGCCGATCCTGAAAGGTCCGGTCGATCAACTCACCTTGTTTGGTCGCAGCCTCGATGGCCTCGCCGATCTGAGCGTAACCGACCTTGCCCAACCCGATCCGCCCGGCTTCCTCGTGTAAGGCGGCGGCGGCAAACACCGATTGCCGTTCGCCCAGCTTGTCGGCGGCATGGGCAACGGCGCGGGCGGCGACCCCGTCGCTCTGCATTTCGATGGCAGCGCGGTGTGCAGGATCGGCGGCCCTGGCTTCGGCCTGCTCGATCATAGCCAGCCGTGCCGCTGCGCCGAAACCGGTCTCGCTTGCCGTCTCGCGCCAGTCCGCGACAAGCGAAGCATGATCGGTGGCGACCTTGGCCTCGCGGGTGTCGAGCGCCGCCATCTGCTTTTCGGCGGCGCTGGCGTTGTCGCGCGACGTGCCGCGCTCGGCAAGCGCCGCCTCGATCTCGACGCTGCGGGTACTGAACGCGGCCATCACCTCGGCGGAAACGCCCTTGATCTCGAACAGCGAGTCCTTGCCTGCCTCGATCTCGTAGCCGAGTTCCCGGACCTTCAGTGCGAGTTCCTGCCGGTAAATCGCTCCGATCTGCTTCTGGAGCTGATAAAGGGCGCGCGGTTCAAGGCTGCGCCATGCGCCGTCCTCGGCCCGCGTCGCGTTCATGATGACATTGTGGGTGTGAAGCTGCGGGTCCTGGGCGCGGCTGGTGCCGTGCTGGAAGCTGGCGATGACCAGATTGCCGGTCGCCTCGCGGGTGACGGTGCTGCCGTCGCGGACACGGGTAGCGGCCATATGCTTCTCGACATGCGCCATCGCGGTCCTGACCGCTTCGCCATGCACCTCGATCAAGCGCCGGTCGCCCGCCACTTCGGCCATGAAGGAAACCGACTTGGGCGCACTCAGGGTCACGTCCCACCCGGGCCGATGCTCAACCTGGCCCTCGCGGAAAGTGCCAAGTTGCTGCTCGCCGATCTTGCCGTCGAGTAAATCGCGAAAGCTTTCGCGGTCCACTTCGCCCGACAGGCCCAGCGCCTCCGCGCCTTTCCCTTGCCACTCCGAAGGCGAGAGCCCGCCCTCGGCATAATAGTCGTCGGCTTCATAGTAGCTGCTGGCCTGCGCCGAACTGGTCAGCGCCGAAACGGATGCCACCATTACACCGGCCCCTTACTAGCGGGTGGCGGCGGGTTTGGCGGAGCGGGCGGCTCTTTCCCGGTCTGTTTCCAGAGGGTCGTATTGGGATCGCCTGCCAAGAAACCCGGCTGGCGGGCTTCGCCGCGCCGGGCGATATGATCGGCGGCCAGCCTGATCCGCGCCACCGGCAAGCCGTCTGGGAACAACAGATACCCCTCGAACTTGGGCAGCCGCATTTCGCTTTCCAGCACGGCGGGCCGCATCTTGCGCACCCGGCCCAAGGTGGTGGTGGCCTCGTCATCACCCTCGGCCAGGGCGTCGGTCATAGTCTGGATTTCGACCTCGCACTCACCGATGGTCTGACTGGCCCAGACGCGCGTTTCGTTATCGATGGTTTGCAGGAACAACTTGGTGTTGCAGCACCCCAGCATGGATTCAGCGATCTGCGGTCCGTAGCGGTGCCGCATCTGACCGAGCGCCTGAAAGGTCAGAACGACTGCCGCGCCGAACTTCCGCCCCTCGGGCAGCAGCCGCGCGAGGTTATCGACGCGGGGAAGATCGGCCAGTTCGTCGAGCACGAACCAGATGCGCCGGTCGGGCGACGGGGGAAGACCCAGCACCGCGCTCGCCGCACATTCCAGCCAGCAGGCGAGCAACGGCTTGGAGGCTTCGAAATAGTCCTCCTTGCGGGGCACGAATATCCAGGGCTTCGCGCCTTTGCGCTTGTCCAGACCATGAATGAAGTCCCGGAAGGCGAAAGGCGTGCCGCCGCTGCTCTCAACGCGCAGGAACTGGATCAGGTCGGCGGCCTTGGCGAGCATGAACAGGACGCTGCCCGTTGCCCGGTCGGCATCCTCGGCGAAGGTGCGCGCCGAGGATGTGCCTTTCAGTTGCTTCTTCAATTCCTCCTTGGTGCTGATCTGGAACATGGCCAGGAGGTCGGTCAGGCTGGTCTTACCCTCTTTCCAGAGCTGGCGGAGCATGTTGGCGACAAGGATACGGGAGGTCTCCAGCCACACGTCATTATCGTGTTGGCCGGTCTCGGTGATGAACTGATGCGCGATGCGGGCGGCATCGGCGGGATGAGCGATCTCGGCGAAGGGAGACCAGAAGGCGCAGCGAGCGTCGAAGGGATTGAGGATCACGTCGCCGCGCTCGGGCTGGTAGTAGTGGGCGATGAACTCGCCACTGGTGTCGTAAACCAAGGCGGCTTCGCCGCGCGCCTCGATCCCATCGAGCATCTGGCGCAAGGCGGTGGTCTTGCCGCTCCCTGTGGTGCCGATCATCGCCATGTGCCGGGTTTCCAGCCGTGACGGGATCGGTACCGTGCCGATGGTGAGCGCACCAGCATTCGCGTGTTTGGCGGTAAGCTTGGCCAGCTTCTTCTCCGTCGTAACCAAGGTCCCGGCGATGACGCGGTCTCGCAAGGCGCGCTCGCGCCGCCGCCATGCCGCCCCGCGCAAGAGGAACAGACCCGACAGCCAAGCGGCAAAGCCCAGCCAGCATCCGCGCAATATGAGCGTCTGCGTGGCGTGAGCTGCGCGCCTGTAATAGGCGTGGGCGGCGACGGCCCGCGCGGAAACCTCGTAGTCCCGCCCCTGGTAACTGATCTGGAGGGGCGGATCGGCAATCGCGCCCGAGACCAGCATGATCTTGGCACTGGCCCACAGGTATGTGCCCGTAGCCTCGACTGTCGGGCGGTCAAGGAGCAGGGACGGATAGGTAAGGCCACCTAAGACAACCGAGGCCAGCATGATCGCGGCCTGCCGTTTCAGGCGGCGGGTCTGACTGAGCAGGCTATGCCGACGCAGTGCGTCGGCGTGGACGCGCCGGTCATGGGGCGGGCTCATCGTCCGTCGCTCCCGGCAAGACGCCGCTGCCGATCATAGGCTGCATGGATTTCGGGGGTGATGGCTTCGTTCGTCTGGCGCACGCCGGTCGCGGCGCTGCGGGCATAGCAATAGGCGGCGCAAGCGGTGAACAACGCCCGGTCCAGCAACCGCTCCACGTCCACGATGCGGGTGCTGACCGATGCCAGTTCGGCGACGATCTCGCGGGTGTCGATCTCGTTACCCGCTCCGTGAACGAGGGTGGCAAGGCCCGCATCCACCACGCGGGCGAGCATGGCATATTCGCTCAATCCGTAGCTCTTGGCGAAGCCGACAAGGGTGCGGTGCTGGGCCGGAGTGAGCCGCACAGTCTGGGCGCGGGCGCTCATCGTGCCGCTCCCGACGAGATGCTATCCGCCACCGCGAAAAATGGCGGAATAGCGCCATTTCCTCGCCGCAGCATTTGGCGAGATGCTATCAGCATCCCGTCAAACCCGCAGAATTGCTGGATGCACCCGTGCGTGAGGTGTGTATCTGAATTGTTGGCTCGATGCGAAGCATCGCAGCCCCGCAACGCTGCCATTCCGGCGACCGGATCAGGCATGATCCGATCCTTTCCGGCAAGCATCACACAAGGCACCGCAGGAGCCACCGGAACAGCAACCGTCGGCTCCGCCGGAGCGGGAGTCCGGATCGGCGCAGGCCTCATGCTGCCCGCTGACCCATGCTGCGATCATCGCCTTGGCTGCGGGGTCGGCCTCCTTGCGGTCGATCTCCTCCGGGACGTGGCGAAGGGCGTAAAGGTCATGCTCCCGGACCCATGTCAGGACCGTATCCTCGATCGCCTGTTGCATCCGCTTGTGCAGCGCCTGTGCCTCGAACGGATTGAGGTGCGCGGTCACGCCGGTCGTGACGATCAGGCCGCCTATGGGAAGCCAGTGCCGCTCCGCCACCTGCCAAGGCCCGTCGATCCGGCAGGTGGAAACATCGCCGCGATAGATAGCGATCGGCGGGCGCTGGGCACGTCGCCACGGGATCAGGGAATTGCGCAGCGTATCGCCGTCCTCGTCGTCGGCAACGATCCTGTCGAGTAGCGGCGTCACATAGGGGGCAATGCGAGCGTCGATGAACGCGCGATACGTGATCTTGCGATCACCGCGCAGTAGGTCTGCAAGCCGGTCAACGGCCTTGCGAAAAATGGGCATGGGGTGTCCTTTCGTGAATTCCACGATTGGCAGGGGCCAGAGATGGAGTGAGACACGGGCGCCAAGCACCTCCGGGTCAGATGACGGTTCGGGATTGCGCCAAGCGTTTTATGGACTCGGTGGTAAGCAAGGTCCGTCTGCCGATCTTGATGGCATCGAGGCTGCCGGATTTTATCAGGGCGTAAACCGATGACCGCCCGACGCCGAGCGCCTTGGCAGTCTCATTGATGGATATGGCGAGAGGTTCCATGTGTGTGTAAGCGTCCGGCCTCGGTCGCGTTGCGAGGTGAGAGCGTGAAG
>NZ_JALHLF010000152.1 GCF_022832435.1 Novosphingobium organovorum
CTCGATCGCCGCGCTCGCCACCGCGCTGCTCGCCGCGCCGCTGAGCGCGCAGACCCTGCCCGCACGCCCCGCTGCCGAGACCGACACGCCCGACAAGACCGCACAAGACACCCCCAAGCCGGGCACCCCTGACCAGAACGCGCAAGGCATCCTGGTCACCGGCTACCGCTCCTCCAACGTCGCGGCGATCGAGGCGAAGCGCCGCGCCACCGGGATCACCGATTCGATCGCGCAGGACCAGGCCGGGCTGCTGCCCGACCTGACCATCGCGCAAGTTGCCCAACGCATCGTCGGCCTTGCGCTGGTCCCCGATTTCGCAACCTCGGACGACCGCTCGCCCGATCTCGCCGAAAGCGTGATGATCCGCGGCATCGGTTCGAGCTACAACCTCGTCACCATCGACGGTCTGCCGCTCGCCTCGACTTCGGCCAGCAGCCGCGGCGCGCGCATCGAACTGCTGCCCCCCTCGTTCGTCAGCCGCATCGACGCGGTCAAGACGATCACCGCCAATCTCGACCCGCACGCGCTGAGCGGCCAGCTCGACCTCATCACCGCCAGCGCCTTCGACACCGGCAAGAGCACGCTCGTCGCGCGCGCCTCGCTCGGCGACAATTCGACCGCGGGGCAATTCGCGCACAAGAAGCAGGGCCAGAACCTGCGCGGCGACGTGACCTATTCGACATTGCTGGGCGAAAGCCACGATTTCGGGCTCGTCGTCTCGGGTTCCTACGCGCACTACAATTCGAGCAACTACGACGACAAGCCGGGCGCGACCGACAGCAGCTACCTGCTCTACGACGCCGATGGCGACGAGATCGACGACTACAACGACCTGTCGGGCACCAATGGCTACGCCACCGCCGCGCGCAACCAGATCTTCGCCTACACCGACACCGTGACGCGCGCCTCGGGCGTGGTGAAGCTGGAATACGACCCCGGCTCGGGCACCTACGCCTCGCTCTACAGCGGCTACTTCTTCCAGAAGGAGGATGAAGTGCGCAACGAGTACCTGGCGCAGGCCAAGACCAATGGCGGGCTGTCCGACCAGACCGAAACCGCAGGCGTGTGGGCGCAGGGCAAGACCTCGCTGGGCTATTCGCACCAGCCGCAAAAGCGCGAGACTTTCGTGGTTTCGGGCCTTCTCGACCAGGATCTGGGCGCAACACTCGCCGCGCACCTCAAGGCCACCCATTCGCGCGCGCGGCTCAACACCGTGCGCGACCGTTCGAAGTTCGGGACGTCCTATTCGACTTCGGACGCCTTCGCCTACGATCTGTCGAGCGGCAACCCGATGCTGACCTTCGATGATCCCGACTATGTCAACGATGCGGCCAACTACACCGAAAGCTACATCCAGCACATCACCCAGCGCGCGGCCCAGGACCTGACCTTCGTCGGGCTCGACATCGACCGCAATTTCGGGCGCGACGATTACGGGCTGGGCTTCGATGCCGGTGCAAGTTTCCAGACCACCGGCCAGTCCTACGACGAGAACCAGACGAGCGGCAAGCTGCTCGACGCCGACGGCAAGGTCGTGACGCTGAGCGACTACGTGCGCTCGACCCGTCTTGCGACCACCGACCCGGACGTCGACTTCCTGCTGATCGACGACGAAAAGCTGCGCGCCGCCTGGGCCGCAGCGGGCTATCCCAGCACCGACGACAACAGCGCCAACGCCATCGAAAGCGACTACGCCCTCAACGAAAAGGTCTACGCCGCCTACGCCCAGGCGCGCTACCGCAGCGAGCGGCTGAACGTGCTCGCCGGGCTGCGCTTCGATGCCACGCGCAACACCATCGGGCTATGGGCCGAGAACGAAAACCTCGACGCTTCGGCGCAGGCTTCGGATGGCTACGAGCGGGTCCATCGCCGCGCCAGCTACGCCTATCTCCTGCCCTCGCTCATCGCCAGCTACGACATGGACCATGGGCTGGTGCTGCGCGCGGGCTATTCCAGGACGATCGGGCGCCCCAACTTCAATTACTATGCAATCTCCGAGACGATCGGCCTGCCCGACGACAGCGAGGACAACACGATCGCCATCACGCGCGGCAACCCCGATCTCAAGCCGCGCACATCACACAACTTCGACGTCTCGTTCGAATGGTATCCCTCGCGCGGATCGATGCTTTCGCTTGCCGGGTTCTACAAGGATATCAAGAACCTGATCTTCACCCAGAACATCACGGTCGACAATTACGAATACGAGGGCGAGACCTATACCGCGCGCATCAGCACGCCGATGAATTCCAAGACCGCCTTGCTCGCCGGGCTCGAACTTTCCGCGCGCCAGGACTTTGCCGACATCGCACCGGGCCTGCTGGCGCATTTCGTGGTCAACGCCAACGCCACCTACATCAAGGGCCGGCAGACGGTCATCCAGTCCGACGACAGCACCCGCCATGTCGACGGGCTCGAAGGCCAGCCCGAATTCCTCGCCAACGCTTCGCTGTCCTACGAGGACGCGCGCCTGGGAGCCTCGCTCGCCTACAGCTACGTGGGTGATTACCTCAAGTCGATCAACGAGGATTCGGCGCTGTTCGACATCTACGCGCGCCACCGCGGCGAGTTGTCCGCGCAGATGCGCGTCAAGCTGCGCGGTTCGATCACGCTCATCGCCGAAGGGCAGAACCTGACCCGAAGCAGCATCGAATACTTTCGCAAGATGCCCAAGGGCGAACTGCTTGCCGAGCGCAGCCAGAAGGGCCGCACCTTCTGGCTGGGCGTGACCACCCGCTTCTGATCGCGCCCCCGCTTCCCCCCGCTTTCGTAAAGGATACCCCGGCCATGCCACTTGCCCGTTTCTTCGCACCGCGCGCCGCCGCCGCCGGTTTCGCCGCCCTCGTCAGCCTCCTCGCCCTGCCCGCGCTGGCAGCGCCCTTCTGCGGCGCCAGCGCGCGCCTCGAACGCCTCGAGGCGCTGCGCCGCGATCCGCACGGTCCGGTGATGATCGCCGCGCACCGCGCCGGTCATCTTCAGGCTCCCGAAAATTCGCTCGCCGCCGTCGATGAAGGGGTCGCGGCGGGCACCGACTTCATCGAGATCGACGTGCGCGTGACCAGCGACGGCGTGCCTTATGTGATGCACGACCACACCCTCGATCGCACCACCACGGGCACCGGGCCCAACGCGCAGCTGACCTATCGCCAGCTGCGCGCGCTGCGGCTCAAGGGGGACGGCAGCGCGGTGCCCACGCTGCAGGACGTGCTGATGCGTTCGTGCGGCAAGGTGCTGGTCGATCTCGACATGAAGACCGACAAGGTGGCCCCGGTGATCGCGGTGGTCGAAAGCCTGGGCATGGTCGATCAGGTGGTCGTGTTCGATTCCGATTCGGACACCCTGCGCGCCGCGCGCGCGCTCCAACCCGCGCTCGCGGTGATGACCCGCCTGCGCGCGGGGCTTGCGCTCTCGCAGATCAATCGCGGCCTTGCCCCGATCACCCAGGTCCACGGCGATCCCGCCTCGCTGACCCCGGCCGCCCACGCCGCAATCGCCGCGATCCCGGCGCGGATCTGGGCCAACGCGCTGGGCGATGTCGATGCGGCGATGGCCCGCCATGACGCATCCACCTGCGTCAGGCTGGGCGCGCTCAGGGCCATGGGGGTCTCGATGATCCAGACCGACTATCCCGCCCTGCTGCGCGCGACGCTCCAGACCTGCGGGCTTTCGGGAGCCTTGCCTAGTTCCCCAACCCCCAGTGCAGGCTGAGGCGGACCGTGCGCGGCACCGAATAGCTGTCCTTCAGCCAGGCCCGGCCCGGCCCGGTGACGCTCGTCAGCCGGGCCTCGGTCAGGTTGGCGACATCGAGGATCACGCTCAGGCCCGCGCCGAAATGGTAGCGGGCCTGCAGGTCCAGCTGGCGGCGCGGGGCCCAGTAGACATCCTCATAGGCGACGTCCGGGGTGATCGCGCGCAACGCGGTGGAGGTCCAGTTGAGCGCTCCGCGCAGCTCGAAACCGTCCTGGGTGAAGAACATCGCAAGGTTGCGGATCTCGCCCGGCTGGCCAACCAGCTGGCCCAGCCGGCGCGTCGTGCCCGCGCTGGTGAGCACATCGAGAGAACCCTCGAGCCGGGTCCAGTTGGCGCTGAAGCCGAGCCCTGTCAGATGGCGCGAAACCGGCGCGAGCGAGCCCACCGTCAGGCTCGCCTCAAGCCCCGAGACACGCGCGCCGCTGGCGTTGGTCGGCTGGGTGACCTTGGCGTAGCGGTAGTAGACGCCGTCGTACGTGTAACCGCTGGTCACCGCGTCGAAAATCTCGTTGCGAATGCCCTTGTGGAACGCGGCCAGCGCGAAGAGCCCGTCGAAGCCGGTTGGCAGGCGCCACTCCGCGCTAAGGTCGAAATTGTCCGACCGGCGCGGCTTGAGGTCGGGGTTGCCCAAGGACACCGAGACATCCTGCGAGGTCCCGTCGCCGAGCGTGGAATCCGTTCCGAATTCGATCGAGGAACCGGGCGAATAGCTTTCGTAACTCGGCCGGCCGATCGTGCGGCTATAGGCCGCGCGCAGGGTCAGCGCCTCGCTGGCGTCGAAGTCGACCAGCGCGGCGGGCAGCAGCGGGGCATAACGCGCGGCGTTCGCCGCGGCCTGCCAGCTCTCGTCCACTTCCATGTAGCCGCGCGTCGAGAGGCGCGTGGCATCGAGGTGCAGCCCGGCCTCAAGTTCCCACGGACCTTGCGCGAAGTGCGCCAGCGCATAGCCCGACAGGCTCGTCTCGCGGTGGGTGAAGCGGTCGGCCAGGTCGTCGTCGGGATCGCTCTCGAGATAGACGCTGTCCGCATTGGCCTCGAGCAGCGCCCAGGCCTTGACCGGGTCGATCACCAGGAGCTTGAGGCCTTCGCGGTTGTAGGGCAGCGAAACCCCGCTGACATAGCCTGCATCGGCCAGCGTGATCGTGCGGTCGGTGGTCTTGTAGACGCGGCTGGTATAGCGATAGCGGTAGGCCGAACGCTGCACGCCCAGCCCCATCGCGAAACCCAGCCCCTCGTCCCCCGGCGCCATCGCGTGGCTCCAGTCGAGCCGAACCGTGCCGAGGTCCGATAGCGCGCGGCGCTGACGCTTGCGCCAGTAGGCGAGCGGATAGAGCGAGAGATCGTAGTAGCTGTCCTCAGGGACGCTGAAACTGTGCTGCAGGGTGCTGGTGTCGTAATCGACCGGAAAGGCGCTCGATCCCTTGACCGAGCCCGAGGCGGTCAGCCCGGCGGTGAACTTCACCTGGGCGTAGGCCTCGCGCATGCGCGCCTGGCTGACACTGGCGCTGAGGCGCACCACGTCGCGCGCACCCGGCTCCCAGCGCGCCTCGCCCATGACCAGCCGGGTGCGGTTGCGGGTCACCCCGTCGCGGTAGCCGACCTGGATCGAGGCCGCATCGAAATGGCCCGACGTGGCGGTCTGATCGACGACCGTGTCGGACTTGGGATCGATCACCACCTCGTTGCGGATATAGCCGTCGCGGAAATGGAATTCCCCCGCCAGCAGCGAGAGATGGAGCGTGTCGAGCCGGGCCTCGAACCGCGCCGAACCGCCCCACTGGCGGCGCGAACTGGAGTTGACCCAGTACTTGTCCTGTTCGGGCACCGGGATGCCGTTGCCGGTGTCGCCGTCGTCCTCCACCCGATTGCCGTCCGCGTCGTAGAACACCAGGTAGCCGCTGTCGCTGGTGCCGTGGACGGTGCTGTTGTTGGCCAGCTGGCGATAATGCGCGGAAAGCACGAGCCCGAACTGGTCGCTGGCCCCGAAGGTGCGGCTGGCGGTGAGCGCGCCGTGGCCGCCCAGCGCAGGCTGGGACTGCACCGCACCCGATCGGCTCGGCCGGGCCAGCCCGCCTTCGAGCGAGACGAAAGGGCGGGCGCCGTCGTCGAAGGCGCTGCGCGTGTGCAGGTCGATCGCCGCGCCGATCGCGTTGGGGTCGCGATCGGGCGTGAAGGTCTTGACCACATCCAGCCGGCTGACCAGCGAGGCGGGCAGGATGTCGAGCCGCACGCCCCGGCTGGTGCTGTTCGATCCGGCGTCGGGAATCCCGGTCGAGGCCACGGGCTGGCCGTCGATGGTCACGTTGTTATAGGCCTGCGTCAGCCCGCGCACGACCGGCGCCACGGGCACGTCGCGCGGATGCTCGTTGTCGGCCACCGGCACCACCGAGACGCCCGGAATGCGGCGCATGGCATCGACCACGCTGGCATCGGGCAGGCGGCGCACCTCGTCGCTCGCCACGGCATCGAGAATGGTGCGCGCGCCCCGCTTCGCCGCGATCGACAGCCGGTCGGCAATGCGCTGGCCGATCACCTCGATCGGCGCGCCGACGAGCGGCTCGGGCGCGGGTGCCTGCG
>NZ_JALHLF010000153.1 GCF_022832435.1 Novosphingobium organovorum
AGGCGGGTGGGCAGAGCCGCGCCGAGCGCGACCGGCGCGGCCTTGTCAAGCGTGAGCGAGGCCTGCCCGCGAACCGCGCGGATCGTCACGCGGTGCCATTGGCCGGGCGCGATGGCCGCGCTGGCGCGCGCGTTGGCCTGCCCCAGACGCAGCGCGAGGTGGCCGTCTTCGGCGATGAGGCGCAGCGGCTCGCCGGTTTCCCCTGCCAGCACGAGCAGCGTGCCCGAGCGCGGGGCGTCGAGGCAGATCCATCCGCTCAGGGTCCACGACGGGGCGGATAGCGTGATCGGTGTGGACCAGGTTGGCGCGGCGGCGATCGACTGGAGGTTGAACGGGCCGATCGGCTGATCGGCCGCTTGCGCGCGGACCTGCGAAGCGATCGCGCCTCCGGCCAGCGCCGTCGTCATCATGATGGCCAGCGCGCGCGTGGCCACGCCTTTTCCCACGCCTTTACCGGCGCCGTGCTTGCGTCGCATCCCGTAGACCTCCCGAATTGTCTTGCGCCCATACTTGGCTTTGGGATGTTCTAGGCAGATCGCGCGGGCATTAAAAGAAATCTTTTTATATATTCGTCAAGTTATCGGAATTGCTGTTCTTTAAGGCTTCGCGAGCGGCGGCATCGGGGCGGCATCGGGGCGGCATCGGGGCGGCGAGGGGACGAAAATCGATGCCGGTCGGCGTGGGGGCGCGTGCGGGGGGCAGAGGGAGGTCCTGCGCCCGCACGTGCCCGTCCGGTCAGCCCGCCTGCCGGTTCCAGTTGCCACCCAGCGCGCGGAACAGGTCGACTTGCGCGAAGGCGACGTCGCGCACGCCCTGGGCGTAGAGTGTTTCGGCTTCGGCCAGCGTGCGCTGGGCATCGAGCACGTCGAGCGCGTCGATCTGCCCCCGGCTTTCGCGCGCGAGGCTGACCCTGGCCGCGCGCTGCGCCGCATCGCGCGCCGAGGCGAGCCGTTCGCGGCGCTGGAGCGCGGCGCGGTAGGCCGAAAGCGCGGTCTCGGTTTCCTCCAGCGCGCGCAGCACGGTGCCGTCGAAGGTTGCAAGGTCGGCCCGGGCGTCGGCCCTGGCGCCCCCGATCTTCGCGCGGATCGCTTCCTGGTTGGGGAAGGCCCAGGAGATCAGCGGGCCGAGCATCCAGCGCAAGGGGCCAGCCCCCAGCACGTCGCCCGCGCCGACCGCCGTGGTCCCGATCGAGGCGCCGAGCGAGATCGTGGGGTAGAGATCGGCGGTGGCAACGCCGATGCGCGCGGTGTCGGCGGCAAGGCGCCGTTCGGCGGCCTTTACGTCGGGGCGCCGGGCGAGCAGCGTGCGCCCGTCGCCCACCGGGATGGCCTGTTCGACATCGGGCGTGGTGGTGCGCGTGCGCGCGGCTTCGGGCAGGTCCTGCGGGGTGCGTCCGGTCAGCGTGGCGAGCCGGAACAGCGCGGCGGCGCGCTGGGCCTCAAGCGTGGGGATACTGGCGGCCTGCTGTTCCTTGAGCTGGGTCACGCGGATCACGTCGAGTTTCTGGTTGAGCCCGCGTTCGAAGCGCGCCTCGGTGATCCGCTCGGAGCGGGCGAGGAGGTCGACCGTGCGCCGGGCAACCGCGATCTGCTCGGCCGCGCTGGTCGCATCGACATAGGCGCGCACGGTGTCGGCGACCACGGTCACGCGCACCGTGTCGGCGTCTTCCTGCGCGGCAGCAAGATCGGCGCGCGAGGCTTCGATCCCGCGCTTGACCCGGCCGAACAGGTCCAGTTCGTAGCTCACCGAAAGTTCGCCGTCGACGGTGCGCGCCTCGCGGTCCATGCCGGGCAGGAGCTGGCTTTCGGAGGCGCGCCGATAGCCGCCCTGCGCGTCGATCCCGGTCTGGGGCAGGCGGTCCGAGCGGCTGCCCCGCAGTGCGGCGCGGGCCTTTTCGATCCGCGCCACGGCGACGCGCACGTCGGTGTTGGCAGCCAGTGCGTCGCGCACGAGGCCGCTCAGCACCGGATCGTCATAAAGCGTCCACCAGTCGGCCACCGGGGCCTGCGTGGTGACGGCGGCTGGGGCGGCAGCGCTCGCAGTGTTGGTGCCGGGCGCGGTACCCGCGAAGGGCGCCTGCGCGGATGGCGGGGCGGTGGGGGCGACGTAGTCGGGGCCCGCCGCGCAGGCGGCCAGGCTGGTGGCGGCCAGCAGCCCGGCAAGGGTATTGCGCAGTCTCATCGGAACTTTTCCTTTCATTCCGCAGGCTGGAGGGCGTGGCTGTCGTGGCCGCGGTGCGCGGGTTTCCAGCGGATGCGCTGGGCCAGGCTGCGGCACACGACGTAGAAGGTGGGCGTGAACAGCAGGCCAAACCCGGTCACCCCGACCATGCCGAAGAACACTGCGGTGCCCAGCGCCTGGCGCAGTTCCGCCCCGGCCCCTTGCGCAATCACCAGCGGCACCGCACCCAGGATGAAGGCAAAGCTGGTCATCAGGATCGGGCGCAGGCGGGTGCGCGCGGCGTAGACCGCGGCCTCCACCGGCGACATCCCGCGCTCGTCCTCAGCCTGCTTGGCGAATTCGACCACCAGGATCGCGTTCTTGGCGGCCAGCGCAATCAGCACGACGAGGCCGATTTGCGTGAGGATGTTGTTGTCCATCCCCCTCAGGTTCACGCCCAGCATGGCCGCGAAGAGGCACATCGGGACGATCAGGATGATCGCCAGAGGCAAGGTCAGGCTTTCATACTGCGCGGCGAGCACGAGGAAGACGAAAAGCACGGCCATGCCGAACACCACGCCTGCGGTGTTGCCCGCGTGCGCCTGCTGGTAAGCGATGCCGGTCCATTCGGTGTCGTAACCGGCGGGCAGCGTTTCGGCGGCGACCTTCTGCATCGTCATCAGCGCCTGCCCGGTCGAGTGGCCGGGAGCCACCGAACCGTCGACCTCGATCGCGGGATTGAGGTTGTAGCGCACCACGCGGTAGGGGCCGGTGGTATCCTCGAAGGTGGCGACCGAACCGATCGGCACCATCGCGCCCGAGGTGGAGCGGGTCTTGAGGTTGGCGAGATCCGCCGTGGAGCCCCGGAACGGGGCATCGGCCTGCGCGGTCACCCGGTAGGTGCGGCCGAGCAGATTGAAGTCGTTGATGAAGGTCGAGCCGAGGTAGGTCTGGAGCGTCTCGAAGACCTTTTCGGGAGCCACGCCCAGAAGGTCCGCCTTGCGGCGATCGACATCGGCGTGGACGCGCGGGGCGGCCATGTTGAACATCGTGTAGACCTGCTGGAGTTCGGGCTGCTGGTTGGCCTTGGCGATCAGCGCTTGCGTCGCCTTCTGCATTTCGGCGTAGCCATGGCCGCCCTTGTCCTCGACGATCATGCGGTAGCCGCCCGGCGGGACGATGCCGCTGATGGTCGGCGGGGGGACGAGGATGATCTGCGCCGCGTCATAACCGCCGAGCGCCGTCTGCGCCTGCGCCATGATCTCCTGATAGGTCACGCCCATCTCCTTGCGCTTCTCGAAGCTGTCGAAGGGGAAATAGATCGCGGCGGAATCGGGCGAGGCGGTCTGCGAGGGGCCGTTGAACCCGGCGAACATCACCGCGCCCTTGATCCCCTTGACCGGCAGGATGCGCTTGGCGACCTCGCGGGTGACCGCATCGGTGCGCGCGAGCGAGGAGCCGGGCGGCAGGAAGATCGCGGCGAGGAAGTAGCCCTGGTCCTGCTGCGGGATGAAGCCCGCGGGCGTCGCCCAGAACAGGCCGATGGTTGCGGCGAGCAGAGCGGCGTAGCCCATCAGCATGCGCGCGGGGCGCTTGACCAGAACGTAGGTGAGGCGCGCGTAGCCCGCGCTCATCCTTTCGAAGCCGTGGTTGAAGCGGTCGGCCGCGCCCTCGAGCGTGCGGCGCCAGCGCGGCGCGCTCGAGGGCAGGCGTTCGCGTTCCTTGAGCAGCAGCGCGGCGAGCGCGGGCGAGAGCGTGAGCGAGACGAGCAGCGAGATGACCGTGGCGGTCGCGATGGTCACCGCGAACTGCTTGT
Organism: Novosphingobium organovorum; assembly: GCF_022832435.1. Taxonomy (GTDB): domain Bacteria; phylum Pseudomonadota; class Alphaproteobacteria; order Sphingomonadales; family Sphingomonadaceae; genus Novosphingobium; species Novosphingobium organovorum. Next base: position 3,977 of record NZ_JALHLF010000153.1, read on the forward strand.
AGAACTGGCCCGACATGCCCCCGATGAACAGCGTGGGCAGGAACACCGCGCAGAGCACCAGCACGATCGCGACCAGCGCGCCCGCCACTTCGTCCATCGACCGGCGCGCGGCTTCGAGCGGAGACATGCCTTCCTCGATGTAGCGTTCGACATTCTCGACCACCACGATCGCGTCGTCGACCACGATGCCGATCGCCAGCACCAGTCCGAAGAGCGACAGGTTGTTGAGCGAGAAACCGGTCACGTTGAGCATGATCGCGGTGCCGACCAGCGAGACCGGAATGGCGACCACCGGGATCACCGCCGCGCGCCAGTTCTGGAGGAACACGAGGATGACCAGCACCACCAGCACGACCGCTTCGAACAGCGTGTGGTAGACCGCGTCGATCGACTGGCCGATGAATTCGGTGGGGTTGTAGATGACCGAATATTCAAGCCCCTTGGGGAACGACTTGGCGAGCGTGTCCATCTCGCCGCGCACCGCCTGGGCGGCGGCGAGCGCGTTCGAGCCGGGGCGCTGGAGCACCGCGAGCACGACGGTGGGCTTGTTCGAAAGATAGGTGTTGAGGGTGTAGTCCTGCGCGCCCAGTTCGACACGGGCGACATCGCGCACGCGCACCTGCCCGCCATCGGCGTCCGAACGGATGACGACGTCGCCGAACTGTTCGGGGCTGGTCAGGCGGCCCTGCAATTCAACCCCGACCTGATAGGCGTTGCCCCGGTCGAACGGCGGCTGGCCCAGCGCACCGGCCGAGACCTGCACGTTCTGCGCGCGCAGCGCGGCGACGATCTCGCCCGCGGTGAGATCGTGCGCGGCGGCCTTGCCCGGATCGATCCAGATGCGCATCCCGTAGTCGCGCGCGCCGAACATCTGCACGTCGCCCACGCCGTCGAGCCGGGCGAGGCGGTCCTTGACTTGCGTCAGCGCGTAGTTCGACAGGTAGTCGCGGTCGTAGCTGCCGTCGGGTGACTGGAGGTTGACCACCATGAGGAAGTCGGGCGAGGCCTTCTTGGTGACCACCCCCATCGCGCGCACGGCTTCGGGCAGGCGCGGTTCGGCGATCGCGACGCGGTTCTGCACGAGGACCTGCGCGGCATCGACGTCGGTGCCGATCTTGAAGGTCACGGTGATGACCACCTTACCATCGCCGGTCGACTGCGAGCTCATGTAGAGCATGTTGTCGACGCCGTTGATCTCCTGTTCGATCGGCGCGGCGACGGTGTCGGCGACGGTCTCGGAGGAGGCGCCGGGGTACTGCGCGCTGACCGTCACGGTCGGCGGCACCACTTCGGGATACTGGGTGACGGGAAGGCCGAGATAGGCGATCAGCCCCACCACGGTGATAAGCACCGCGATGACACCGGCAAAGATCGGCCGGTCGATGAAGAACCGGGAAAAGCGCATGGGAAATGCCCCTGGGTAAGGCCCGTGCGAGCGCGCGCCCGGCATGCGCGAGGGCGTGCGGCTGCGCGCTCGCGCGGGGCGCCGTTACGGGAAGACGATGGATGAAACGACCGGGCCGGAGCCGTGCAGGCTCCGGCCCGGTCTTTCGTGTCAGTGCGAGAGCGTGGCCTGGGCCGCCTGTGGTTCGCTGGCGGGTTCGGCGCCCGGTGTCGGGGTCGCCCCGGCCTTGGCATCGAGCGTGATCGAACCGCGCACCGGCTTGACCTTGGCGCCGGTCATCGCGGCCTGGTAGTTCGAAATGACCACCCGGTCGCTCGGCGAAAGGCCCGAGCGCACGACGCGCAGGCCGCCGACCATCGGGCCCAGTTCGACCGGCTTGGCGACGACGGTGTCGTCCTTGTCGAGCGTCAGCACGATCTTGCGCGCCTGATCGGGGTGGACCGCGTCGTCGGGCACCAGCAGCGCCTTGACGCTGCCGCCTTCGGCGAGCCGCATGTTGCCGAACATGCCCGGCGTCAGGAACCCGTCGGGGTTGGCGAGCACGGCGCGCACGCGGATCGTGCCCGAATGCGGGTCGATGCCGTTGTCGGTGAAATCGAGCTTGCCCTGCCAGCGGTAGGCGGCCTCGTCCTGCAGGCGCACCTGGACGTGGGCGGGCGCGGCGTGCGCGGCGCGTTCGCGCTGGGTCTTGAGGAACAGCGCTTCGGAGGCATCGAAGGTGAAGTAGATCGGGTCGAGCGCGTTGATCGTGGTGAGCAGCGTCGCGTTGGCGTTGTTGTCGCCCGAGACGAGGTTGCCGACATCGACCCGGCGGTCCGAAATGCGCCCCGAAATGGGCGCGCGCACGGTGGCGAAATCGACGTCCAGCGCGCGCTGGCGGGCGCGGGCCTGCGCGGCG
>NZ_JALHLF010000154.1 GCF_022832435.1 Novosphingobium organovorum
ACGCGCCAGCGACCTCAGCGATCTCGTCGCGGCGATGGACGTGCAGGCAAGGCTGCGCGAGCAGCTGGCGGCCTTGCCCGGCCCGCTGCCGCGCCCGCCGCGTCCCGAAGCCGCCCAGGTGATCGACGCCGCGCAGTTCGTCCCCCCGCCGCAGGGCCTGTCCACCTGGATGCTGCCGGTCATCGGCCGGGTCGTCACCGGTTTTGGCGAAAGCGCACCGGGCCAGGCCCGCGCGCAAGGGCTGACGATGGAAACCCGCGCCAACGCGCAGATCATCGCGCCTGCCGCCGGGCGCGTGGCCTTCGCCGGACCCTATCGCGGCCATGGCCGGATCGTCATCATCGAACACAACGGCGACTGGACGAGCCTTGTCACCGGACTTGCCCGGCTCGAGGTCAAAGTGGGCGACACCCTGGTGGCAGGCGCCCCGCTCGGCCAGACCGGCCCTGGCGCGCCGCGCGTGATGGTCGAGCTGCGCCACGGTGGCGAACCGGTCAATCCGCTGCAATATGTGCGGGATATCTGACCCCCCCTTCCGCAAGCGGGAGGGATGCAACGGTCCCTTAGAGCATTTTCCAGTCAGGTAGAATCACCTGACGGTTCAAAAAATGCGCAAAAACAAAGATATAAAGCGGTCGATCCGATGCAATCGGATCGAAGACCGCTCTAGCCTTCGGGCCCCAGGGTGCAGATGCGCGAGCCGCCCTTCCACAGCTCCACCGCCTGGTCGAGCGCGGCGTTGCGGGTCTGGAGGAAGGCGTCCGACAGGCTCACCGCGCGAAACGATCGCCGCCGGCCCGCTTCGCCCGCGCTGTCGAGGAAGACCATGGTAAAGCTGTGGTCCGATCGTCCCGGCATCGTCTCTTCCCTGTCCAGTACCCTGGCCTCGATCCGGCAATTCAAGCCTTTTCGATCCACCGGCCACGCGCTGCGACCGGGAAAGCCTGCATTCAGCCTTTCTGGCGTATGAACGCCCGGTCACAAGCCGTTAATGTTGCGACACGGCAAAAGGTTCCTTCGCGCCCCTCCCAATATCGTCCGGCAAGGCTATATGGTCGGGGCGGGCGATTGCTTGGGGCGATTGCTTGTGGTTGTCGTGCCCGATAGGGTACGCGTCCGGAAACCGGTGCCCGGATCTGGCTGGCACCCGAATAAAGAGGCAAGACGCCCGATGAAGTTCGTCCCCCTGATGCGTGCCGCGCTGCTGGTATCGGCCCTTGCGGTGATCCCCTCCGCGACAGCCGGGCTCGCCGCCGTCGACAGCCGCGTCAATCCAGAGTTCGACAAGCTCTTCCACATCTACGCGCTCATCAAGGCCAACTACGTCGATCCGGTCGACGACGACAAGCTGCTCAAGGGCGCGATCGACGGGATGCTGGCCAGCCTCGACCCGCATTCGAACTACCTCGACGGGCCCTCGCTGCAGCGGCTCGAGACGATGATCGACGGCAACTATTCGGGCCTCGGGCTTTCCGTGGTCGAAGACGACGGCGCGGTGAAGGTCATCTCGCCGTTCAAGGGCAGCCCGGCGGAAAAGGCGGGAATCAAGGCGGGCGACTACATCACCCACATCAACGGCACGCTCTACTACGAGCGCGATCTGGATGAGGCGGTGTCCAAGATGCGCGGCCCGGCGGGCTCCACGGTCAAACTGACGATCTACCGCCCCGGCCGCGACGAACCCTTCGACGTGACCGTGACGCGCGGCGTGATCGAGCTCGAGCCGGTGACCTCCGAGCTCAAGGACGACGATGTGGGCTACGTGTCGGTCAACGAATTCTCGCGCGATGTCGGGCGCGACGTCGCCAAGGCGGTCGTCTCGCTCAAGAAGGAAGCCGCGCTCAAGGGCACCGCGATGGTCGGCCTCGTGCTCGACCTGCGCTCCAATCCCGGCGGCTCGCTCGACGAGGCGGTGGCGCTGTCGGACCTCTTCCTCGACCATGGCGTGATCGTCTCGCAGCGCGGCCGGGTGGCGAGCGAGAACCAGTTCTACCGCGCCGAGACGATGTTCAAGGGCGACGCGCTCAAGGGTCTGCCGATCATCGTGCTGGTCGATGCGGGCTCGGCCTCGGCCTCCGAAATCGTCGCGGGCGCGCTGCAGGACCAGCACCGCGCGGTCATCATGGGCGAGCGCACCTTCGGCAAGGGCTCGGTGCAGTCCTTCCTCCCGCTCGACGATACCAGTGCGATCAAGCTGACCACCGCGCGTTACTACACCCCTTCGGGCCACTCGGTACAGGAAGGCGGGATCGAGCCCGACATCGAGGTGCCCCAGCTGTCCGACCCCGATGCGCGCGTGCGCGCCGAGAACGCGGTGCGCGAATCCGACTTGCGCGGCCACCTCGTCAACGAGGCCGCGCTCAAGGACAAGGACCTGGAAACCGACAAGAAGAACGATCCGCGCTTCGACGTCTCGGCCGAGCAGCTGGAGAAGGAAGGCATCAAGGACTTCCAGCTCCACTACGCCATCGCCACGCTTCAGCGCACCGCGGGCAAGCCCGCGCTGGCCAAGGCCAGCCCCAAGCCGGCGGCCCAGAACGCGGCCAAGACGAACTGAGCGGACCAGCGCCATGATTGCCAACCTGCCCACTTCGCTGCGCGCCGCGCGCCTGCTGGCCTTGCTGGTCCCGCTCGCCGCGCTGGGCGGAGCCTACCTTGGCCAATACGGCTTTGGCCTTGCGCCTTGCGAGATGTGCTGGTGGCAGCGCTACCCGCACTTCTTCGCGCTCGCCATCGCCGCGCTTTCGTTCGTACGCGCGCCGGTGCGCCCGCTGGTCGCCATCGCGGCGCTGGGCATTCTGGCCTCCGGGTTGATCGGCGGCTACCACGCCGGGGTCGAACTGGGCTGGTGGAAGGGCCTGACCGAGTGCACGGCCATGGTCTCGGGTTCGGCCGACCCGCTGGCGGCCATCATGAAGGCCCCGCTGGTGCGCTGCGACGTGGTGCAGTTCGCGTTCCTGGGCATTTCGATGGCCGGATGGAATTTCATCGCCTCCACCCTTTCGGGGCTGGCGATCCTGGGCCTCGTCGGCTCGAGCAGAAAGGCAAAGTGACATGACTTCCCCCGCGAACGCCGCCCGCAGGGCCCTGGCCGAACGCATGATCCGCGTCGACCAGGCGGGCGAATACGGGGCGGTGCGCATCTACGCCGGTCAGATGGCGGTGATGGGCAACCGCGCGCCGCATTCGGCCGAAGTGGTCCACATGGCCGAGCAGGAAGACGTCCACTACGCGCGCTTCAACCAGCTCATCGCCGAGCGCGGGGTGCGCCCCACGCTGCTCCAGCCGGTGTGGAAGGTCGCCGGGTTCGCGCTGGGCGCGGCCACCGCGCTGATGGGCCCCGAAGCCGCCATGGCCTGCACCGCCGCGATCGAGACCGAGATCGACAAGCACTACACCGAACAGCTCGAGGAACTCGGCGAGGATGACCCCGAGCTGGGCGACACCATCCGCCAGTTCCGCGACGAGGAGCGCGAGCACCGCGACACCGCGCTCGCGCTCGGCGCGGAAAAGACGCCCGCCTACCCGCTGCTGTTCAACGCCATTCGTCTGGGCTGCAAGGCCGCAATCAAGCTGTCCGAACGGATCTGACACCGGCCGCCGCGCTTGACCGGGCGCAAGGTGGGACGGGCAACTTAAGCTATCGTTCAATCGGGGAAAGGGTATAGGTTCGCAGGTGTGCGCACCCCTCGAGCAGCCCCCGCCGGACGGCTAGCCCGGCATGGACCGCGAACTGCCGCGAACTGGAGTTACGATACGATGAGCCGCCTTCTGACCACCGCCGCCGCGCTTGCCGCCATGGCCGCGGGCCTGACCCTGGCCGCCGCCCCCGCCGCCGCGCAGGACGACGACGATGGCGGTGACCGCATCAACCAGGTCATCGTCTATGGCGATGATCCCTGCCCCAAGTCGACCGGCAACGAGATCACCGTGTGCGCCCGCAAGCCCGAGGAAGAACGCTACCGTATTCCCGAACCGCTGCGCGGGATCGACAGCCCGCAGGCGCAGACCTGGAGCAGCAAGGTGCAGTCCTACGAAACCGTCGGCGCGTTCGGCACGATGAGCTGCTCGCCCGTCGGCGCGGGCGGTGCGACGGGCTGCGAACAGCAGCTGATCGACAAGGCCTATGCCCAGAAGAAGAACGGCTCGGACGTCAAGTTCTCCGAACTGATCGACAAGGAACGCCAGCGCCGTCTCTCCACCATCGACGCCACCGCCGCCAAGGAGCAGGCGCAGGTCGAAAAGGAAGAGGACGCCTACTTCGCCAAGAAGGAAGCCGAGGAAAAGGCCGCCGAGGCCGCCAAGAAGGATACCAGCGGAACCGATCCGCAGCCGTAAGCGGCTTTCAAGCGGGTAAGCCCCCCTGCCTCCGACGCCCGCCCCCGACGCTTGAGGGGATGGCCCGCCGGGGGCAACGGCCCTTGGATAAATTTTCCCAACACGTCCAAAAAAGGGCCGCGAAGTCTGACTTCGCGGCCCTTTTTTGATCGGTTGATCGCTCCGGCGCTCAGGCCAGCGCGATGTCGGGCGCGTCTTCCTGCTTCATGCCGACGAGGTGATAGCCCGAGTCGACGTGGTGCACTTCGCCGGTCACGCCCGAGGACAGGTCCGAAAGCAGATACAGCGCCGAGCCGCCCACGTCCTCGATCGTGGTGTTGCGGCGCAGCGGCGAGTTCAGCTCGTTCCACTTGAGGATATAGCGGAAGTCACCGATGCCGCTGGCGGCGAGCGTCTTGATCGGACCGGCCGAGATCGCGTTGACGCGGATGCCCTGCGGCCCGAGGTCATTGGCAAGGTACTGCACCGAGGTTTCCAGCGCCGCCTTGGCCACGCCCATCACGTTGTAGTGGGGGACGACCTTTTCCGCGCCGTAGTAGGTCAGCGTCAGGATCGAACCACCTTCGGGCATCATCGCCATCGCGCGCTTGGTCACCGCGACCAGGCTGTAGGCCGAAATGTTCATCGTCATCAGGAAGTTGTCGAGGCTGGTGTCGACATACTTGCCGCGCAGCTCGTTCTTGTCCGAAAAGCCGATGGCGTGGACCACGAAGTCGATCGTGTCCCAGCGCTCGCCCAGCTGGGCGAAGGCGGCGTCGATCGCCGCCATGTTCGAGACGTCGCAATCGATCAGGAAATCACTGCCCAGGCTTTCGGCGAGCGGCGTCACGCGCTTCTTGAGCGCGTCACCCTGATAGGAGAAAGCCAGCTCGGCTCCCTGTTCGTGCAGTTGCTTGGCAATACCCCAGGCCAGCGACTTGTCGTTGGCTAGCCCCATGATCAGGCCGCGTTTTCCCTGCATCAGACCGGTCATTCGTTGTCTTCCCGTGTTTCGTTATCGTCCGGCCTATGGGCCGTTTCGGATGGCTCGCCCCTGTCACGTCCTTTCGGCGCTTGCGCAAGAGCGGCGTTCAGTTCTGCCCCGACGACCATCCCTAGGCCGACAAGCCAGAAAAAGAAAAGCGAGATCATCACTCCGGCGAGGCTGCCATAGGTGAGATCATAGACGAAAAAGTTGCGCAAGACGCGTGGGAGCGCCCAGGCGACCATCAGCCACCACCCGGTGACCAGCGCAGCGCCGGGCCATTTCGGATAGTGGCGCGCCTGATAGTGTCTCGGCGTCAAAAGGTAAATAAGCCCGTACAGCGAGCCGAACAGGGTGATTGCGCTGGCGATACGGGTCACCACGATCTGGTCGAGCACCCCGTCGAGCCGGGGAAACAGGATCGCGACGATCTCCTCGATCGCGCTGATCAGCACCTGCGAGGAAAGCGAGACCAGCAGTAGCAGCACCGAGGCGAAGATCAGCCCGGTCGAATAGAGCCGGTAGTGCCAGTAGGCGCGCGTCTTGCGCAGGCCATAGGCGCGGTGGAGAATGTCGCGGATGGTCTCGATCAGGCTGGTCGCGGTCCACAGGCCCAGAAGCCCCCCCAGCCACAACAGCCAGCCATGGCGCGCCGCCACCACATCGCGCGCGACCGGGCCAAGCACTTCGGCCACGCGCGGCGGCATCGCCAGCAGCACGGTGTCGATCGATCCGTCGAGCCGCCCCGCCTCGCCCAGCACCGAAAAACTCGCCGCGAGCACGATGAAGAAGGGAAACAGCGCCATCAGCGTCATGTAGGCGAGGTTGCCGGCGTGGATGAACCCGTCGTTCCAGGCGCCGGTCGCCACCCGCATCACCACCTCGAACGGGCGCGTGCCCCGGCCTGCACGCCGCGCGAGGCTGCGCGCCAGGCGACGGCGGCC
>NZ_JALHLF010000155.1 GCF_022832435.1 Novosphingobium organovorum
CGGGCGCAGGCAGGTAGGCGAGCGTCGCGGTGCTTGGTGGAACCGGCCCCGTCGCCGTGTCGCCCGACCCGTGCGCTTCGGGCGGCACCGGCAGGGTGAACTGGATCGCGGCGAGGAACGCGGGCGAGAAGGTCACGATTTCGGGGAGCGAGGCGGTCTCGGCGCTGTCCTGGGGGAGGGGCGCGTCGCCAGGCGCTTGGGCGGTGTCCGTCGTTTCATCGTCCTCGCTTTCCTGGCCGGTCCATGCGCCGCGCGGCAAGGCGGCGGCGGCAAGCGGCAAGATGTTGCCGTCCGCAGCCGGGCTCTTGCCGGGCAGGGCGCGATCGCTCGGGGGCAGGGGAAGCGAGGCGTTGGCGCCCGTGTTTGCACCGGTCTTCGCGCCAGCGCCCGCGGCAAAATTTGCGGCAGGGTTTGCGGCCTCGGCTGGCGCGGTTGTGCTAAGATCGCCGAGAACCTGCGCAAAACCGCCATCGGCGGGAGCCTGCGCGCCGGGCAGCCCGGTCGGCGCGGCGACCGTTGCCGAAAGGCTGGCGCTGAGCGAAGGAGCGTTGGGCTGGATCATGCGGGCAAGGTCCTCGTGTTTACCATATTCATGACTTCGCTCATCCCTATTCAAGCTTTGTGCCAGATTGCCGTCGTCCGGTGAGAACGGGCGCGGCGCCCAGCTTGGCGATCATGCGCTCCTGCAGCGCGGCGCGTTCCTCGATCGCGGCGCGGCGGCGTTCGGCTTCGGCCAGGTGCTTCTGCTTGGCATCGGCGATGGCGTGGGCGCGCCGGGCATCGCCCTCGGCGTTGCGGGTCAGTGTCTGCAAGCCCGAGACGAAGCGCCCGATCTGGTGCAGCGAGGCGCCGTCCTGTGCCGTCTTGCGCCCGGCGTAGTCGGCCGCGAGACGGCGCGTGCGCTCGCTCAGCGAACGCAGCTGGGCCAGCGTGCTTTCGGCCTGCGCGGCTTCGGCAGCGGCGGTCTGGCGCGCGATCGCGCGGACTTTCTCGAGCCGCCGGAGGCGCACGAGCCGTTTTTGCGCCTCGTTCATGGCTCAGCCCTCCAGCAGGTGTTCGAGCTGGCGCGCGCTTTCGGCAAGCGGCACGATCTGGCCGGCTTCCTGGCTGAGGAACGCCGTCAGCTTGCCGGTCATTGCGATGGCGCGGTCGAGCTGGGGATCGGCGCCGGGGCGATAGGCGCCCATCAGCACCAGATCGCGGTTGGCCTCGTAGCTGGCGGTCAGCGCGCGGAAGGTGCGCGCCTGTTCCTGGTGCGGCTGGGGTACGATGTCGTTCATCACGCGGCTGAGCGAGGCGGCGATGTCGATCGCCGGATACTGCCCGCGCTGGGCCAGTTCGCGGCTGAGCACGATGTGCCCGTCGAGGATCGAGCGCGCGGTATCGACCACCGGATCGTCCTGGTTGTCGCCATCGGCAAGCACGGTGTAGAGCCCGGTGATCGAACCGCCCGAGGCGGCCGAATTTCCCGCGCGCTCGACCAGCTTGGTGATCGTGGCGAGCGCCGAAGGCGGGTAGCCGCGCGCGGCGCCCGGCTCACCCAGCAGCAGCCCGATCTCGCGCGCGGCGTGCGCGACGCGGGTCAGGCTGTCGAGGATGAGCAGCACTTTCTTGCCCCGCGCGCGGAAGTGTTCGGCCATCGAGGTCGCCAGCATCGCGCCGCGCAGGCGCAAGTTGGGGGCGTGGTCGGCGGGCACTGCGACGACCACCGTCTTGTCCTTCATCGCCGCGTTCATGTGCCGTTCGACGAAGTCCGAAACCTCGCGCGCACGCTCGCCGATGAGGCCGACGATGACCACGTCCGCCCCCCCGCGCGCAACCGAGGCGCCGCGCGCGATCATGTCGATCAGCACCGATTTGCCGACCCCCGATCCGGCCATCACGCCGATGCGCTGGCCCACCCCGAAGGTGGTCAGCGCGTTGAGCGCGCGCACCCCGGTATCGAAGGGAATGCGCACCGGGCTGCGGTCGAGCGCGGAGGTGCGCACGCCGCCCGCGGGCCATTCGCCGCGGGTGTGGATCGGCAATCCGCCGTCGATCGGCAGGCCTTCGCCGTCGACCGCGCGGCCCAGGAAGGCTGAGCCGACCGGGAGCATGCCGGGGCGGCCTTCGGGGCAGACCCGGGCGCCGGGGCGCAGCAGGATCGTGTCGCCCAGGATCATCATCATCGTGCGCCCGTTGCGAAAGCCGATCACTTCGGCGAGCAGCGGCGCGCTGCGCCCGTCGGCCACGCGGCACATCGCGCCCACCGGGACCGACAGCCCGCTCACTTCGAGCAGGCCTCCGTCGCAGGCGGTGACGTAGCCGAAGCGGCGCGGCGCGATGTCCACCGGCTGGGCGGCGAGATCGCGCAGGATCGCCTTGCAGTATTCAAGCATGGCGCGCGCTCAGCATTCGTGCAACGCCTCGGCGATCGCCTGGCGCCAGGTCGCGGGACCATCCTCGACCCCGCCGCTGGCGGTCTCGACGCGGATCGTGCCGCGCGTGAGCTTGGGATCGGGCTGGACCGTCCACTGTTCGGCAAGCCGGGGGGAGACCAGCGCCATGTCCTCGGGATGGAGGCGGATCACGCGCTCGTCGTCCGCGCGCGCGAGCATCGCGACCGCCTTCTCGATCCGGCGCACCAGCGCGTCGGTGTCGAGCGCGAGCGGCGCGATCGCGCTTTCGCACAGCGCGGCGACGGTTTCCCGCAGGCGCAGGCGCAGCTGCTCTTCAAGTTCGGCGTCGAGCCGGGTGAGCGCGAGCATAAGCGCCTCGCGCGCGGTGTCGTCGGCGGCCTGCCGTTGCGCTGCGGCCTGCTGGGCCTGTTCGAAACCGGCGGTGAAGCCCTGGGTGAAGGCTTCGGACAGGGGGTCGCTCTCCTCTTCGGGAGCGCTGACCGGCGTTTCGGGCGAGGGGGATGCGGCGGTTTCGCTCAGCGTACCGCCAAAACGCAGGTCGGGGGTGAACCCCCGGCGTTCGGCGTAGGAACGGCTCGACTTGAAACCGGCGGCGGGAACGGCAAAGCTGAGGTCAGACATATTCGCCGTCTCCTGCGCCCATGATCAGCGATCCGTCGGCCACCAGCTTGCGCGCGATGGCGACGACTTCCTTCTGCGCGGCCACCACGTCGGACAGCTTGGTGCGCCCGCGCGCGGCGATCTCGTCCTTGACGCCGTCGGCGGCACGGCTGGACATCGCGCGGAAGAAGAACTCGCGCTCTTCCTCCGAAATACCCTTGAGCGAATCGATCAGCGTGTCGTTGCCGACATCGCGCAGCAGCACACCCATCTGCTGGGGTTCGAGCACGAAGAGGTGCTCGAACTTGAACATCTCCTCTTCCAGCTTCTTGGCCAGAATCTTGTCCTTCTTGGCGATTTCGCCCATCACCCGCTTCTCGATCACCTTGCCCACGCCGTTGATGATCTCAGCGGCTTCCTTCATCCCGCCCATCTGCAGGGGACGCGCGCCGTGGCATTCGGTGATGCGCCGGCTGAGCAGTTCCTCGAGCATGGCGATCGCTTGCGGGGAAACCGGGCCGATGGTGGCGACGCGGTGGATGATCTCGGAATGCTGCTCGGGCGGCAGGCCGTGGAGCACTTCGGCGGCGACGAGCGGGTCGAGCTGGACCAGCAGCACCGCGATCGCCTGCGGGTGTTCGCCCTTGACCAGCGGGATCAGCGCCGAGGCGTTGAGCCAGCGGGCGAGTTCGACCATCGAATCGCGCGGCGCGTCGGGCGGGACGATGCGCTGCATCAGGTTCTCGGTCTTCACCTCGCCCAGCGCGCGGTGCATCATCGTGCGCACCTGATCGACCCGCTTGTGCGAGGGCAGGCCCAGTTCCTCGGTCTTCTCGAGGAAGTTGGTCAGCGCCTCGACGATGGTGTCGGGGCTGATCTCGCCCAGCCGGCACATCTTCTCGCCTAGCAGGCGCAGCTCGTCGGGTTCCAGCTCGGACAGGATCCGGCAGGTCTGCTCCTCGTCGAGCAGCATCATCATCACCGCGGCGTTGTCCGCCGCCTGGAACGCAGCAATCTCGCTCATCACGCGGCCTTTGCCTGATCCTCGCTCGCGGGCGGTTTGAGCATCTGGCGCAGCGCCTGGACGGCGCCGTCAGGCTGCTCGGCGACAAGACCGCGCGCGAGCGTGATCTGCCGGTTGAGGATTTCCGCACGGGGGACGTGTTCTTCCTCGGGATTGGAGCCGGGCACTTCGGGGCGCTCGTAGCCGCCCTGGGCCGGGGCGTCGTCGGCGTCCTCGTCCTCGTCGTCATCCTCGTCGGCGGCCGCGCCCTTCTTGCCCTTCTTCGCCTTCTTGCCCTTGGCGGTCTTGACCCTGTCGCCGCGCACCGCCTTGACCATCGGGCGCACGCCGAGCAGCAGGACGAGCAAGACCGCAAGCACCGCCGCGCCGTTGCGCACCAGCATCGCGAACCAGCTCGTTTCGTAGAACGGCAAAGCAGCGGCATCGGCGACCGGCTCGAAGCTGCGGGTGATGACCTTGACCACGTCGCCGCGCTGCGGGTTGGCGCCGACCGCCGCGCTCACCAGCGCCTGAAGATCGGCGATCTGCTGCGCGCTCGCGCCCTTCATCGCCTCGGCGCTGATCGCCACCGCGACCGAAAGGCGCCGCACGTTGCCAGGGCCGACGTTCGAGACCGAAACCTCGCGGCCCAGCTCGTAGGTGCGGCTCGAGGAGCTTTCGCCGTTGGCCGGCGGCGCCTGGCCGGGCTGCCCTTGCGTGCCCTGCGGCGGGCCGGGCTGGGCCTGGGTGGGCGGGGGCGGGGTGTTGGCGAGCACGCCCGGAACCCCCGCTGCGGCGCCCGTACCGGTGGTCTGCGACTGCTGCAGGCTCTCGCTGCGCACGACGCCGTCCTTGTCGTAGCTTTCGCGCGCGGAGGTGACTTCGGCCATGTCGAGATCGACCTGGATTTCGGTCGAGAACTGGCCTTCACCGAGCATCGGGCTGAGCAGCTGGGTCACCTGTTCGCGCAGCTTGGTTTCCATGCGCGCCTGCAGGTCGAGCCGGTCGGCGTCGGCGCCCTTGCTGGTGGCGGAGAGCAGCTGGCCGTGCTGGTCGACCACGCGCACGGCATCGCTCGAGAGGCCGGGGACGGAGCCCGCGACGAGATTGACGATCGCCGAGACCTGCCCTTCGGACAGGCTGCGCCCCCGCGCAAGGCGGACCATGACCGAGGCGCTGGGCGGGGTGTTGTCGCGCACGAAGACCGACTTTTCGCCCGCCGCCAGATGGACGCGGACCGCTTCCACCCCGTCGATCTGGGCGATGGTCAGCTGCAGGTCAGCCTCGCGCGCGGCGCGCAGGCGCTCGCCCTCGAGCGTGCGGCTGGCGCCCATCGGCAGGCTGTCGAGCATCTGCGTGCCGCTTTCGGGTGTCGCCAGCGCGCCATCCGAGGCGACCAGCATACGCGCGCGGTAGTAGTTGCTCTCGCCCACGCTCAGCGCGCCGGTGGCGTTGTCGATGCGGTAGGGGATCGCCGCCTGATCGAGCGCGGCGGCCACGCTCGCCCGCTCGCTGTCGCCAAGCTGGGTGTAGAGCACGCGCTGCGGATCGGGCGCCATCATGTTCCAGGTCAGCAGCGCGGCGCCGATCGCGGCCAGGCCGACGAAGACCGGGAGCGTCTTGCGCACCGCGGGCTGTGCGGAGAAGGCGGAAAGCCGGGTGAGGACGGGCCCGCCTGCGGGATCGGTGAACGGCGAAAAGACCGAACCGGCGCCGGAGCCTGCCGGAACCGGGGCATTGCCCGCGCCTGCGGGGACGAGATCAGCCATGGCTCATCACACTCCCATTCTCATGATGTCCTGGTAGGCGCTCAGCAGCTTGTTGCGCACCTGCATGGTCGCCTCGAACGCGACGCCGGCTTCCTGGCGGGCGAGCATGACTTTGGCGACATCGGTGACTTCGCCGGTCTGGTAGGCGCTCGACAGCGTTTCGGCGCGCGTCTGGACGGCGTTGACCCCGTCGAGCGCGGACTTGAGCGTTTCGGCGAAGCCGGGCGCGGGCGAGCCGTTCTGCGCGCCGCCGGTGCCGCTCAGCG
>NZ_JALHLF010000156.1 GCF_022832435.1 Novosphingobium organovorum
ACACCCGCGCGCCAGCTGGGATCACCGCAGCGCCTTCAAGGTCGCTCTGACCAGTGCAGCGGGCGCCTCGGTCGAAATGCGAACGCGCCGGCCTTCGCCCAGTTCGACGGAGATCACGGTGCACCGATCACAGCCGTCCGCCTTCTCGTCCTTGGTGAGGACCGCCTGGGCAAAGGTTGCCTCAACCATCGGAAGGGAGGCCCCTTCGGCCTGTTCACGTCGCAGATTGCGCCGCCAGGTGTAGATCAGGCTGGTCGATACGTCCCATCGCCGGGCTACGTCCGCGACACATGCACCCGGCGCGAAGGCATCGGCCAGGATCTGGAACCGCTCCTCGTCCCGCCACCGACGCCGCCGCTCCGGCCCCGTCATCACCGTGATCTGCCCCAGGCTGCGCTCCTAAGCCCGCTCATACGAGCGCTCTTAAGACCGGTCGTTCACTCAACGGACAAGGCGGGGCTCACCGGATGGGTACGCTGCTTCAAGGTTTTACCTTCCTCCTGGCCATGCTGTCGGGGACCAATCTTGCCGTCGTGGCGTGTATCGCCGGAGCAGGGATGCGTTGGTGTGTCCGGTTTGTCGGAAAGAGGACATAGGCCGAGCCTAGCGGTGACGCTTACGTGCCGGGTTCGCCAGCCTGTTTGGTGGGGCTTGAGAGGTGGCGCGTTTCTTGCGTTGGCAAAGGCTATCGCACGGATCGGTCAGCCGACCGGGTGAGGCGGCCGGCAAGGAGATACGTCATGGCAACCTATATCAAGACCACGCGCGATGGGCGCCGGGTCGAAGTGATCGGACTTGCGGTCACGCTCGACGGGAAGCCTGAATCGATGGAGGTCAACGAAGTGCTGACCCATCCGCGCAAGGCTCAGATCCAGCACAGCGCGCCCGAGGCGACGCATGTCGCGGGGCGTATCGCGCTGACCCGTAGCGAAGCGCAGGCCGCGCGCGAGGCGCTTTACGCCAACCAGGCGCGCTTCGCCCAGGACCCCCGTTATGCTGCGGCGCGTTTTCAGGCCGCGATCAATTCCAAGGCCTGGCAAGAAGGCATCGAATAGCCGTTTCGCCAGGGCATTTCCCGTCAGGTGGAATCACCTGGGCACCTCCATTTGCCTCTCGCCAAGTGCGCCTTGCGATGATTCACTGCTGCTGAGCAGCGGGAGGGATCGATGCGGCAGGCAGGGCTTTTCGGTTTATCGGAGCACATGATGCGCCTTTCGGCAGACGGCGATCCTTGGAGGTTCTGGCTCGGGTCGTGGGTTTCGAGGCTTTTCGGCCGACCTTGACGGCGGCGCTGCCCTATTCCGACGGCGCGAAGGGCGGCCGTCCGCCCTACGATCCGGTCGTGATGCTCAAGATCCTGGTGTTGGCAGCGCAGAACAACGTAGCCGACGCGCGCATGGAATGGCTGATCCGCGATCGTCTGACTTGGCTTCGCTTCCTGGGATTTGACCTCGGGGCTGCAACGCCGGACGCGAACACGATCCGCACATTCCGCGAGCGGCTCACCAAGGCCGAGCCGCTGGAGACGATATTCGCAGACTTCGACCGGCAACTGAAGGCACGCGGCTACCTGCCGATGGGGGGGCAGATCGTNATTCCGCGAGCGGCTCACCAAGGCCGAGCCGCTGGAGACGATATTCGCAGACTTCGACCGGCAACTGAAGGCACGCGGCTACCTGCCGATGGGGGGGCAGATCGTCGATGCCAAGCTGGTCGCCGCGCCCAAGCAGCGCAACACCGAGGCTGAGGGGGCTGCAGTCAAGGAAGGCAAGACGGCCGCGGCGATATGGCCGGGTCAGCCGTTCCACCGCAGAAAACCCAAAGGGCGGTCGATCCGATGCAATCCGATCGAAAACCGCTCCAGCGTCCATACCAAGGCGGCAAAAGGCTGAGGTATCACGCCTTGGATAGGTTCAAGCGTGACCCAAGACCCGATGAGGCCTGCGCATTGCGGCCTGGTCTCAGGCGGGCGCGGGCATTGCGTCGAGCACCTGGACAAGCGCCATGCGGCGCGGATCGGCGGGGCGCTCGGCGCTGGCGGGAGCCAGACTGTCCTCGCCCGCCAGCCAGGCATCCATGCGCTGTGGCTCGGCCAGGGCCAGCGCGAGGCCCTGGTTGAGTTCGTAAAGCCCCCAGGCTAGCCCTTTGTCGCGCAGCGCCGCCTGCAGCGCGTGCTGCACCAGCGCGCGCAGGCGCAAGTGCGGCTCGGACAGCGCGACGGTGGTGTCTTCACCGCGTGCGGCGGCCTTGCATTCGGCCTGGGCGTAGGCCGCCAGCCCCCGGCAGGCGAGCGTGCGCACCGGGTGGAGCACGCAGACCCCTTCGACCAGGATCGGACACGGCGTTCCCGAGGCGAGGCGCCGGGTCTCGCTCTGTCCGCTGGTTTGCGCGTTGGTCTCGCGGATACGCGAAGCCAGCGCGAGCCGGGCGCCTTGCGGCGTGGCGTCCACCTTGCGCACGTAATCCGCCATGGCGAAGATCTCGGGCGCGGTCGCGGTGACGCGCAAGGCGCAGCAGGTCGGGCAACCCTTGGTGCAGGCCAGCGGAGGCAGTCCGCGGGTCTGCTCGTCGACATTGCTTTCGAACCAGCCAAAGGCGCGGCCCGCTAGGGCTGTGCTCATCGCCTGCGCGTCGGCGCCCGGTGCGGCGAGAATCTGGCCAAAGCCCGCGCGCATCTGCTGGAAGAATTCGATCGGCTCGCTGACCATGGCCCTGCCTCGCTTGTGGGCACCGGTTCGGCGCTCGAAGCTGGGCAGTCTAGTCAGGGCCCTTTGCAGCGCCTTGATCGCGATCAATTTGCGTTGCCAAGGCTTGGGGCTGCGAATTTCAGTCCGAAGTAATCATCACCTCTGGATGGGTGTCGGGTTCTTCGAGGTGGAGGCCGTCCTCGTCGGTCAGCGCGGCATCGCGCAGGCAGATGTCGCCCTCGTCGATCACGATCGCGAGCCGGGTGAGCGCCTTGCCCTTGGCCGGGCCGATGAAGCAGGTGCCTTCGCCCAGGTCGAACAGGTCGCCATGGGCCTTGCACTGGAGGAAGTTGCCTTCCTCATCGAGGAAATCGCCGTGCCCGCCGTCGAGTGTCTTGCCGTCGTGCGGGCAAGCGTTCTCATAGGCGTGGAACTGGCCGCCCTTGCGGGTGACGAGGATCGGCCAGGGTTGCAGAACGCCATCGCACTGGCGGGCGAGAACGAAGCCGCGCACCTCCTCTTCCTGCACCTCACGGGTTTCGCAGATCACGAAAAGGTCGGGCAGATCGGGCTGGTCGGTCATGGTCGGTCTCCTGTTGCGGGGCTGGGAACGGGAAGCGTCGTCAGGCGGGGTTGGGTGCGGGTTGGCCAAGGCGCGCAGGGTCATAGCCTTCTTCGCGCAGCACGCGGATCACCGCCTCGCGCCCGAGCATGAGGCGGTAGTGCGCAAGCAGACGGGCGGGCATCGGCACGTCGGTCATGTCGGCCCAGAAGGCGACGTAGAACACGATCGGGTCCGCCGCGCTGAACGCGCCGAGCGCGTAGCCTTGCGGATCGAGCCGGCCGGCAAGCTCTTCGAGCGCGCGGGCCGCAAGGCGGCGCCCTTCAGCCATGATCGCCGCGCAATCGCGCGCTGTGCCTGCGAACTTTTCCGGCACGAAGACGCGGGCAAAGCCTTGCGCATGAACCTCGCGCGTGACCTGTTCCATGATCGCGTGGGCGCGCGTTTGCAGCGCGGGATCGGCGGGCCAGTAGCGGCCGCGCCGGCAGTTGCGCCCCAGCCATTCGGCGATGGTCACCAGATCGGTCAGCACACGCCCGTCCTTGAGCCTCAGGCTGGGGATCGTGCCGCTGGGGTTGATCGCCCGATATTCGGGACGGTGGTTTTCGCCCGCGGGCAGGTTGACCACCGCGACTTCGAACACTTCCTCGACTTCCTCGAGCAGGATATTGGCCGCAGTCGAGCAAGTGCCGGGCGCCATGTAGAGTTTCATGAAGGCCATTGCGCGCCTCAGCGCCGGGCGAGCGAGCGCAGCATGCCCTTCACGTCGTCCTGCAGGTCCATTTCCACGGCCGGCGCGCCGAGCAGCAGGAGGTTGGCGATGAAGGCTGCATCGTTGCGCGGTTCGCTGAGCGCTTCGCGCAGGATCGGCAGGTTCTCCTCGATATGCGCCATGAAGGCGACGCCGCCTTCGCACACATCCTCCCAGCGCGCGCGGGTCCACAGCGCCTGCGGGTAGATGATCTCGCTCTTGAAGTTGGAGCCGAGCGCGCGTTCGAGAAAGCGCATCCCCACCGTCCAGGTCTCGCCGTTGCGCATCGGCGGCGGGGTAGGGTCGCCCGCGAGCATCTTCTTGCCCGCCTGCCCGACGTGATCGTCGAGCGAGACCGGCGCGGCAATTTCGCCGCGAAACGGCCAGAGGCCGACATGGCCGGGAAAGTCAGGACCAAAGCGCGCGCGCAGGGTGGCCTCGACGGTGTCCACCGCGGCGCCATCGCCTTTCATCGCGGCGGTCATGCAGAAGGCGGCGAGCGTGTCGTTGCCGATCTGGTGCGTCACGCCGCCAGCGAGTTGCTGGGGGGTGAGTGCGGGGGTGATCCCATCCTCGGGCATTTCCACCTGGCCCGCGCGCAGGGCCGAGAGGAACGCGGTGATCTCGAGCCAGGGCTGATAGGCGGCGAGGAAGGCCTCGGGGTCCACGTGGACGATGGCGAGGTTGAGCGGCTTCTTGCGTCGGGCCAGTTCGGTCATGTCGGTCATGGGCTTCTCCGGTGCTGGGCGCGTTGGGCGCCTCGCGGCAGGAAGGGGGAAGCAGCAAGCGTGCCAGCCGCCCTGCCCCTCGGGGGCCGGGCCTAGCGCCCGCGCTGGTTCCAGCCGCCGCCCATGGTGTCGACGAGGTGGATGTAGTCGAACAGGTCGCTCAGCATGAAGTGGCGGTTTTGCGGCTCCTGCATCTGTGCGCGGGTGGCCGGATCGCCCGCGCGGTAGCGCTGCGCGGTGGTGCGAAAGGCTTCCGGAAGGTGCAGGTTGAAGGGCGAGGGGCGGGTGAGCAGCGCGCAGACCTGTTCGAACAGGAGGCGGAAACGCGCATCCTCGGGCGCGCGGTAGACGGTGCCGAAAGCGGCGTCCGAGGAAGGGGCCGGCGAAGGGGCTGATCCGGGCGCGAAATCCGCCGGGTAGCGCGCGAAAAGGGCGAGATAGTCGCGGGCATCGGGGGTTCTGTCCATCGGGTGGCATCCTCGGGTGGGGCGGCTTCGGGCCGATCGCTGCGCCGGTCGTGTCGTGTTCGCGACAGGTTTGCAGGGCTTGTGTCGGGCTTCGGACACCGGCGGAAGGGGGCAGCAAGAAATGTGCCGGAGCGGGTTTGCACAGGGTGTCCGGTCGCCGGAGCAAATCGATCTTGATTAGCGTCCGGGTTGGAACATAATAGGAACAAATGAGAGTCGTTCCCGCCTTGCCCGATTCGCCGCTCCGGCCCGAAAGCCCCCGCTGGCCTACCGGGATCGCCACGCTCGACGCGGCGCTGGGAGGGGGCTTCGCGCAAGGGTGCGTGCACGAGATCTACGCCGCCGAACCCGCCGATGCGGCGGCGGCGGCCGGTTTTTCGGCGGCGCTCGCCAGTGGAATGAGTGGCCGGGCAGATGGTAGAGCGGGGCCTGGAACGGGACGGGGCCAGCGCGCCGTGCTGTGGCTGCGCGCGCGCCGTTCGGTCCAGGCGGCCGGGCTGCTCCAGGGGCGCGGCTGGGCCGAACTGGGCGGTGCGCCCGAACTGGGGCTGGTCGGCGTGGTGCCCGATACCCTGGCGCTGCTGCGCGCCGGGGTTGATGCCCTGCGCCACGCGCCGCTCGGCGCGGTGATCGTCGAGGGGTGCGGGGCGATGCGCGAGCTTGATCTGACCGCCAGCCGCCGTCTGGTGCTCGCCGCGCAAGGTTCGGGCGTGCCGCTGCTTCTGCTGCGGCTCGACGCCAGCCCCGCGCCCAGCGCCGCGCAGAC
>NZ_JALHLF010000157.1 GCF_022832435.1 Novosphingobium organovorum
CGAGCTGTTCGCTGAGGTCGCCCAATGCGGCGGGGCGGCGCAGGGCGGGCGCGGGGGCCGCGGGCAGCGCGGCGGCGTGGTAGGAATTGGGCAGCGCATGAAGCGCCGTATCCCGGCAATCGAGAAAGGCCATGACGAATGCTCCGATAATGAAGGCCCGGCGCGCGCCCCGACGGGGGGACAGGGGGGATCAGGCGCGCGCCGGGGTTTCCCGCCGGCAGCGGCCGGGAAGCGAAGGGGGCAAATGGTGTGGCGAAACGGCCCGCCGGGTCGCACTCCGGCCGGGGTTTTGCATGCAATGAGTGGATCGACGCCCCGCGCAAAGACGCAAGGCAGCCGCGTTCAGCCGGTGCGATCCGGCATGGCGAGGTGTTTCATCGGCTCTTCCCCTGTTGTGACGAGTCGAAGGGCTTCGTTCTGTACCAGGCGGTATATATTGGAATGGTGCAGCGCGTCAAGCGGCTTTTTGTACTGGCCGGTATGTTTGTTGCGGCGCGGCGATTTCAAGGGCTGAACGCGCGGTGAATGCAAATTTTTCGCGCGCCGGGCGGACGGGCGGGCGGACGAACGGGCGGGCGGAGGCTCCGAATGGGGCGGCGCGTCAGGCGCTCAGCGGCTGGGCCACATCGCGAGGAACGTGCCGATCACCATTTCGAGCTCGGCGCGGGTGGTGTCGGCCTGCGCCTTGACCGCGAGGCCCTGCAGGATCGTGAAGAGGCACTGCGCCAGCGCTTCGGGGCGGCTGCCCGGCGGCAGGTCACCTTCGGCCAGCGCGCGTTCGAAGCGGGCGATCAGCGCGGTCTCGGACGATTTGCGCCGGGCGATGACATGCTCGCGAATCGAGGCCGCTTCGGTGGTGTTGGCGACGAGGCTGATGACGCCCAGGCACCCTTGTGCACCGGCCGATCCGCAGTACGTCTCGAGCGATCCGTTGAGCAGGCGTTCGGCCACGCCGCGCGCGCTGGGCGCTTCGAGCGCCTTGCCGATATAGGCCAGCTTGTCGCGCTCGTAGAGGTCCAGCGCTTTCTTGAACAGCGCTTCCTTGTTGCCGAAACAGGCGTAGAGGCTGGGCTTGGTGATGCCCATCGCCTCGGTCAGTTCGGCGAGCGAGGCGCCTTCGTAGCCATGCTTCCAGAACACCTTGAGCGCATTGCCCAGCGCGGCATCGGGATCGAATTCCCGAGGCCGTCCGCGCGGCTTGGTGCTGGTGAACGAACATTTCATACCAGGCGGTATATAGTGCGCTTGTCTGAACAGTCCAGTAACATGATGCGCGAGGGGCCGGCGTCGCCGGAAAGGCAGCGCCGTGGCGTTCGCGTTTCGATCGAGCGTAGCGTCTTGTGGCTTGCAATTGGCGCTGCGAACCTGTTTTCTTGGGCGAATTCAGGGCAGGTGTGAGACGATATGGCGATGCGATGGGCCGTGCACGCGGCAATGCTGACCTCGGTGACGAGCGTTGTGGGGCTGTGGGGCGCGGCGCTGCCCGCACGGGCGCAGGCGGCCGACGGAGAAAGCGCGAGCGAACGCGCCGCCAAGAGCGATCCCTATCTCTGGCTCGAGGCGGTGTCCTCGCCGCGCGCGATGCAATGGGTCGAGGCGCACAACGCCGCGACGCTCAAGCGGCTCGAGGCCGACCCGCGTTACCAGACCTTCTATGATGAGGCGCTCGGCATCGCGGGCGCGAAGGACCGCATTCCCGCCCCCAGCTTCCTGCACGGCGAAATCTACAATTTCTGGCACGACGAAGCGCACTTGCGCGGCATCTGGCGCAAGACCACGCTCGCCAGCTACCTCTCCGCCCACCCGCAGTGGACCACGGTGCTCGACATCGACGCGCTCGGCAAGGCCGAGGGCAGGAGCTGGGTGCTCAAGGGCATCGACTGTCTCGAGCCCGCGCAGAGCCGCTGCCTGATCTCGCTCTCGGACGGGGGCGAGGATGCGGTCGAGGTACGCGAGTTCGATCTCGACACCGGCGCTTTCGTGCCGGGCGGCTTCCACCTGCCGCGCGGCAAGCACCGGGTCGCCTGGCAGGACGCGGACCACCTGCTGGTGGCGACCGACTGGGCGCCGGAGGACCTGACCCCCTCGGGCTATCCCTTCATCGTCAAGCGCCTCGCGCGCGGCGCGCCGCTTTCGAGCGCTGTTGAGGTTTACCGGGGCGGAGCCGTGGACGGCGGTTACGGCGTGACGCCGATGGTGCTGCACGACGGGGCCGGCCACCTGCTCGCGGTGATCGAGCGTCCGCTCGACACGTTCCATCACCAGAGCGTGGTGCTCACCGCGCGCGGCGCCGAGCGGCTGGCGCTCCCCGACAAGGTGAGCGTGGTCGCGCTCGTCGCCGGACGCGTGATCTTCCAGCTCGACGAGGCGTGGACGGCGGCTGGAACGACGCTTCCGGCAGGATCGCTGGCCGAGGTCGATCTGGCCGCGCTGCTGGCCGATCCGGGGCACCTTGCGCCAAAGCTCGTCTGGGCGCCCGGCCCGCGCGACGCGCTCGACGGGGTGAGCGCGACCAGGGATAGGCTGCTGGTCAGCACGCTCGAAAACGTGCGCGGGCGCGCGCTGGTGTTCACGCCGGTCAAGGGCGGCGGCTGGACGCGCAGTCCGCTCGCGCTGCCCGACAACCGGACCATCGGGGTGGCGGCCGTCGATACGAAATCGGACCGTGCTTTCGTCAGTACGAGCGGTTTCCTCGATCCCTCGAGCCTCTACCTTGCCGACGCCGCGACCGGCGCGGCGCGCGCGGTCAAGACGCTTCCGGCCAAGTTCGACGCTTCGCGCGACGTGGTCGAACAGCACGAGGCGACCTCGAGCGACGGGACCAGAATTCCCTACTTCGTGGTCCACCGCAAGGACATCGCCTATGACGGCACCACGCCCACGATCCTGACCGCCTATGGCGGCTTTCAGGTCAGCAATACGCCTTATTATTCGGGCACGCGGGGCAAGCTGTGGCTTGAGCGCGGGGGCGCCTTCGTGCTCGCGAACATCCGCGGCGGTGGGGAATTCGGGCCCAAATGGCACGAGGCCGGGCTGACCACCCGGCGCCAGATCGTCTATGACGATTTCGCGGCGGTGGCCAAGGACCTCATCGCGCGGCGGATTACCTCGCCGCGCCACCTGGGGATCGAGGGCGGCTCGAACGGCGGGCTGCTGATGGGCGTCGAATTCGAACAGCACCCCGACTTGTGGAACGCGGTGCTGATCGAAGTGCCGCTGCTCGACATGATCCGCATCTCGAAGATCGCGGCGGGCGCCTCGTGGCAGGGCGAATACGGCGATGTCGATGCCGATCCGGCGGTGCGCGCGTTCTGGGAGAAACTCTCACCCTACCAGAACCTCAAGAGCGGGGTTGCCTATCCCGAACCCTTCATCTTCACCACCACCAAGGACGACCGCGTCGGCCCGCAGCACGCGCGCAAGTTCGCCGCGAAGATGGAAGGCATGGGCCTGCCGTTCTACTATTACGAGAACACCGAGGGCGGGCACGGTTCGGGCGCGGACATCAAGCAGTCGGCCCGAACCACCGCGCTGACGATGACCTACATGTGGCAGAAGCTGGGCGACTGAGCGGCTCGTTCGACGCGGTTGGCCGTTCGGGGGCGAGCGGTGCTAGCCGCTGGATCCTGCAAAAATCGGATCGGCAAACGCAGATCGGGCCCGGCCGCTCGTTGACGGCCGGGCCCGAAACGGAAGGGCGCGCGGGTTTCGGGCGCGGCGCCCTTCGGGGGTTCGTCAGAGCGTGGCGACCTTGACCACGAAGCGCACGTTGCGGCCGGGCATTTCGACTTCGGCCTTGTTGAACGCCGCCGCGTCGCGCTGGACGTCGTTGGTCAGGTTCTGGCCGACGATCGCGAACTCGATCCCCTGGTGCTCGGCGAAGGGGCGCCAGGCGATGTGGGCGCCCAGATCATAATACGCGCCGGTGGCGGTATCGTAGTCGCCGAACTTGTCCTGGCGGCCGACGTATTTGAGCATCACGCCCGCATCGAGCGGCTTGCTCTTCCAGTCGAACCCGCCGCCCACGCGGTAGGGCGGGATGCGGGGGACGTTGCTGCCATCGTCGAGCGTGGCGCGCACGTAGTCGGCCATGACCTTGAAATCGAACTCGCCGGTGTCGTCGTCGACGATCGCGTAGCTGGCCTGGCCTTCGGCGCCGCGGAAGTGCGCGTTCTGCTGGGTGTAGTTGAGCTCCTTGAGCTCGCCGCTGTCGTCGTCTGTGCAGACCCCGTCATCATCGCAGGTGCGCCCGGTCAGTTCGCCGTAGATGTAGTTGTTGAACCAGGTGCTGTAGAGGCTGCCTTCGAAGCGCAGGCGTCCGGTGTCGACGCGCAGGCTCGCTTCGAGCGAATTGGCGCGCTCGATCTTGAGCGTGGGATCGCCGGTCTCGAAGGTGTTGGGGCCATCGTGGCCACCGCGCGCGAACAGTTCGGTCTGCGCGGGCGCGCGGCCGGTGCTCGAGAAATTGAGGCCGATCTTGATCGCGCTCGAGGCCGTCCACAGCGCCCCGATCGCGCCGCTCACCGGCGTGAAATCGCGCGTGGTGGGGATGTCGCTGGCCGGAGTGCCCGCAACCGAGACGTGTTCAATACGCCCGCTGCCCTGCAGTTTGAGGCTGTCGGTGATCGGCATTTCGGTGAAGATGTAGCCCGCCTCGTTCTCGGTCGTGGTCGGATACAGGTAGGAGGCATCCTCGCCGATCGCGCGGAACTTGCGGTGGCCGTATTCGAAGCCGACCGCGGTGTTCGAAAGCGGGCCGATCGCGCCGAGCTTGAGTTCGGCGTGGCCGTCGAATTCCTTGTTCTTGAAGGTCGTGTCGATCGTGCCGTCGTCCTCGACCTCGCTGTGCTGGTAGTCGGCGTAGCCGGCGTCGATGGTCAGCGTCTGGAGGAGGCCGCTGTCGATGTCGATGACGTCGCGGCTGATGTACTTGGTCTGCTTCATGACGATGTGGGTGTCGTCGCTCGGGATGCCGTAGCTGGCGTTGTACTGTTCGACCGCGGCGCCGATGTGGCTGTCGCCGAAGAAGTAGGACAGGCCGCCCGATTCGCC
Organism: Novosphingobium organovorum; assembly: GCF_022832435.1. Lineage (GTDB taxonomy): Bacteria > Pseudomonadota > Alphaproteobacteria > Sphingomonadales > Sphingomonadaceae > Novosphingobium > Novosphingobium organovorum. The sequence continues at coordinate 5,053 of NZ_JALHLF010000157.1, forward strand.
GTGCCCATGGAACCAGGAATTGGCCTGGGTGCCGTCGGGCGTGTCGTAGTCGTCGGCGTGGCGGTAGAAGGCGTCGGCGTGGATCGCGAAGTTGCCCGCCTTGGCGTCGATCAGCGCGGACGTCTGCGCGGTGTCGGCGGCGGTGCCGTAGCTGCCGGTGACTTCACCCGAAATCGTCTCGGTGGGCAGGAACGTGGGCACGCGGTTGTTGAGCACGTTGACCACGCCGCCGATCGCCTGGCTGCCGTAGCGCAGCGTGCCCGCGCCGCGCACGACTTCGATCGAGCGGGCGGCGAGCGGATCGATCGGCACGCCGTGGTCGGGGCCGATGTCCGAGACGTCCGCGCTCGAGATGCCGTTCTCAAGCATGCGCACGCGGGTCGAATCCATGCCGCGGATGATCGGGCGGCTGGCGCCCGCGGCAAAGCCGCTGGCGGCGACGCCGGGCACGTCCTGCAGCGCGCCGGCAATGCTCGCGCCGCCGGTCAGCAGCATCGACTGGGCCGAGACCTTGGCGGTGATCGCGGGGGTCTCGTCGATTCGTGCGTCGAACGGGGAGGCGGTGACGACGATCGGGGCACTGGCGGCATCGGCCTTGCGGCTGGTGGCGGGGGTGTCCTTGGCGGTCGTCGTGGAGGGGCTCTGCGCGAGCGCGAGCGAAGGGGAGAGGGCGGCGATCGCCGCGCCTGCAAGCAGCAGGGTACGCATGGGAAAGGGGGCTCCGTGAACCTGGTGACGGCCTTGCGCAATCGGGCAGATGTATGCCCGGCGGGTCTCTTGCCCGGCTGGGCCGTCTGGAAATGAAACGTGTGTGGGGTTCAGGCGGCGTGCGCGGGCGGGCCCCGGATGCGCCGCCGCAGCGCGCCGTGCGGGGCG
>NZ_JALHLF010000158.1 GCF_022832435.1 Novosphingobium organovorum
CGCCGGGCTGGCGCGCTGCAAGGGGGATGCGGCGGCGCAGTGCCGCTATCTCGCCGATCTCCTGACCGCTGCGGCCAAGGGCGGGGGCGTCCTGCCGACCGCGCCGGTGCCCGCAGGTCTTTCGCCCGCCGTGCCCGTGCCGCCCGGCGCGCCGATCGGCAGCAGCGAGGAATGCTGGTTCTGCGGGCTCGTACCCGCCGACCGGATCGACTGAACAGCCAACCGACCACGACTTTCGAACAGACAGGGGATTACCGCGGACATGCTTACTTATTCCAGACGCACGCTGGCGAAACGCTCACTGACCCTGGTGACGCTGGCGGCGCCCGCGGTCATCCTGCTGGCGGGCGCGCTCGACGCCAAGCCCGCGCCCGCCGACACCTTTGCCATCGTGGGCGCGAGCGTGTTCGACGGGACGGGCGCGGCACCGGTGATCGAAACGGTGGTGATCTCCAACGGGCGGATCGTTGCGGTCGGCCCCAACGCGGCGATCCCGCGCGGTGCGCGCGTGGTAAAGGCCGAGGGCAAGGCGCTGCTGCCCGGCCTGTTCGACGTCCACACCCACTGGACGCCGAGCGGGTCGCCCGCCACCGCGCCGCAGATCGCCACCGCCTATGTCGAGGCGGGGGTGACGACGGTGACCGACTTTCACGAACAGCCCGAATCCTACGCGCCCCGCCGCGCCTGGCTCAAGACGCTGGCGAGCCCGCACGTGGCCTTCGCCGCGCGCATCTCGACGCCGGGCGGCCACGGCGCCGACTGGGCCGACCAGGCGACCACGATCTGGATCAACACCCCCGAAGCCGCGCGCGCCGCGATCAAGAGCCTGGAGCCCTATCAGCCCGATCTCATCAAGGCGTTTTCGGACGGCTGGCGCTACGGTAACTCGCCCGACAACACCAGCATGGACGAATGGACGCTCGGCGCGCTGGCCAAGGCCGCGCACGAGCATGACTGGCCGGTGCTGACCCATACCGTGACCGTCGATCGCGGGCTGGTGGCTGCGCGCGCGGGTGTCGATTCGCTTGCCCACGGGTTGCAGGATCGCAAGCTGACGAGCGCGGAAGTGGCCGAGATCAAGGCCAGCGGCATGGCCATGGCACCCACGCTCGCGGTCTACGATCCCTACAAGCGCGGGCCCATCGGGCAGACCGACGATCCGCGCCTGCAGCAGTCGGTGCGCAAGTTCGCCAACGCGCTCTACAACGTGAAGGTGCTGTTCGATGCGGGCGTGCCGATCGCGCTGGGCACCGATGCCGGGATGCCCGGAACGCCGCACGGCGCTTCGACCCTGCACGAGCTGGAACTGCTGGTGAAGGCCGGGCTCACGCCGTCGCAGGCGCTGGTCGCAGGGACCCGCACGAGCGCTCAGATCCTGCGCGTGGCCAAGGATCGCGGCACCATCGCGGTGGGCAAGCGCGCCGACCTCGTGCTGTTTTCGGGCAAGCCCTGGCAGGACATCGGCGACATTCACAAGCTCTACCGCGTCTACATCGACGGCAAGCTGGTGAGCGGGGAGGGCGCGCCGCCGCTGCCCGCCGCGAACCTCACCGACCGCCTGCCTTCGGTCACCGTGCCCGCGCTGATCGACGATTTCGAACGCAGCGATCGCCGCTCCTCGCTCGACACGCTGCGGCTCGAGACCGGCGATGGCGGGATGGACCGCACGGTGGAGATCACCCAGGTCGTGCCGCGCACCGAAGGGGGTGTGGGCCGCAAGGCGCTCAGCCTCTCCGCGCGCATGGCGCAGAAGGACAACGCCTACGCGGGCTTTGCCGTACCGCTGACGCGCGGTTCGGTGACCCCGGTCAAGCTCGCGGGCTACACGGGCCTGCGCTTCGAGGTTTCGGGTGAGGGCGACTACACCGTGCGCCTGAACGGGCTTGACGGGGTATGGGAAGCCAGCATCTCCCGCCAGCCGGGCTGGGGCACGGTCGAGCTGCCGTTCAGCGCTTTCACGCCGGTGGCGCGGGGCAAGAAGCCGGGCGCGGCCTTTACCGGCGATGGCATCACCCAGGTCGAACTGGGCGGCTCGCGCCAGCCGGGCGAGCGGCTCTGGATGCTGGTCGACAACTTGCGTTTCTACTGATCGCGCGCGCGATCCCAGCCAATTCGCGCGGGTCCCCCGTGATCCTGGACCCGCGCAAACGGGGGTGGCCTCCCTGTAGCCACCCCCGTCCTTGTTTTACAGAATACGGACCTTTTCGATGAAAAACGCCCTGCTTCTCGCTTCCGCCGCGCTTGTCCTCCAGCCCGTCTGTGCGCTGGCGCAGGACGCGCCTACCGACGCGCCCACCGCCGCGCCCGCATCGGCCGTCACCAGCCCGGCGCAGTTCTTCCCCGAGGCGCCGGGGACCGACTATTATCTTGCCAACTATACCCAGTACGAAGCCTATCTGAAGCGGCTCGCCAGCCAGTCCGACCGCATCCGTCTGGTGGACATCGGCAAGACGTCGCAGGGGCGCACGCAGTGGGTCGCGGTGGTGTCCTCGCCGGCCAACCTCGCCCGGCTCGAGGAATACCGCAAGATCGCCGCCCGGCTCGCCAAGGCCAGGGGGGTGAGCGAGGAGGAGGCGCGCAAGCTCGCCGCCACGGGCAAGGCCATGGTGTGGATCGATGCGGGCATGCACGCGACCGAAACGGTCACCGCGCAAGGCCAGATCCAGGTCCTCTACAAGCTGCTCAGCCAGAACGATCCCGAAACCCTGCGCGAGCTGGACGATTGCATCATCCTCTTCGCGCACGACAATCCCGACGGGATGGAGATGGTCGCCAACTGGTACATGCGCCATGACGATCCCAAGAAGCGCGAGTTTTCGACGCTGCCCGAACTCTACCAGTCCTATGTCGGGCACGACAACAACCGCGACAGCTTCATGAGCGCGATGAAGGAAACGCGCAACGTCAACGCCGCGCTGTTCCGCCAGTGGTATCCGCAGATCATCTATAACCAGCATCAGACGGGGCCGGCGGGCATGGTGGTCTTCGTGCCGCCGTTCCGCGACCCGTTCAACTTCAACTACGACCCCATCGTCATGGCCGAGCTTAACGAAGTGGGCTTTGCCATGCACACCCGCCTCATCGCCGAAGGCAAGCCGGGTTCGGGCACGCGCAGCGCGGCGCGCTATTCGACTTGGCACAACGGCATGGAGCGCTCGGTCTCCTACTTCCACAACGCCATCGGCCTGCTGACCGAGATCATCGGCGGCCCGACGCCTACCGAAGTGCCGCTGGTGCCCGAAACCCAGCTGCCGCGCGGCGACGAGATGATGCCGATCAAGCCGCGCGCGTGGCACTTGCAGGATTCGCTCGACTACCAGTGGACGCTCAACCGTGCGGTGATCGACTACGCCTCGCGCAACCGCGAGCGGCTGCTGTTCAACATCTGGCGCATGGGCGCGAACAGCATCGCCAGGGGGGAAACCGACAGTTGGACCGTGACCCCTTCCAAGGTCGACCGGCTGGTCGATGCCCCGCCGCTCGGCGCCAAGGGCACGGACGAATACAACCGCCCGCGCGCCGAAGGGCCAAAGAAGGTCGATCCTGCGCTCTTCAAGAGCCTGGTCGAAGTTCCCGCCGAACGCGATCCCAAGGCCTACGTGATCCCCGCAGGGCAAGCCGACATGCCGACCGCGGTCGCCTTTCTCAACGCGCTGATCCGGGCTGGGGTCGACGTCGATGTGGCCGATGCCCCCTTCACCGCCGATGGCAAGAGCTATCCGGCCGGGTCCTACGTGGTGCGCACCGCGCAGGCCTACCGCCCGCACGTGCTCGACATGTTCGAGCCGCAGGACCACCCGCACGACACCGAATATCCGGGCGGTCCGCCGCAGGCCCCCTATGACATCACCGGCTACACGCTGGCCTACCAGATGGGCGTGGACTTCGCGCGCGTGCTGGACAGCATCGACGGGCGCTTTCACGCTGCACCGGGCGAACTGACCGTGCCGGCGGGCGCGATCACCGGCACGGGCGAGGCGGGCTGGATCGTCGGGCACGAGAGCAACAACAGCTTCATCCTCACCAACCGCCTGCTGAAGGCCGGGCTCCATCCCGCCTGGCTCGAAAGCGCGCAGAACCTGGGTGGCAAGACGCTTGCCCCCGGCGCGATCTGGATTCCCAGGAGCGCCAAGGCCGAAGCGATCGTGGCTCGCGCCGTTACCGAGTTGGGCCTCAACGCGCAGGCGCTCGGCGCCGCGCCCGCAGGCGCGCAGATGGCTTTGAAGCCGGTGCGCATCGGGCTCGTCGATCGCTACGGCGGGCTCATTTCGGCGGGCTGGACGCGCTGGTTGCTCGAACAGTTCGAATTCCCCTTCGACACGCTCTACGCCAAGCGGATCGACGCGGGGGACCTTGCCAAGGACTACGACGTGCTGCTCTTCGCTGACGACGCGCTGCCTTCGGCCGGGGCCTGGGGCAAATCGCGCGCGCCGAGCCAGCCCGACCTTGCCGACACGCCCGCGCCGTACCGCAAGGAGCTGGGCGCGATCACCGACGACAAGAGCGTGCCGCAAGTGCGCCGCTTCGTCGAACAGGGCGGCGCGGTCGTCGCGATCGGCAGTTCGGGGCGGCTGGTCGACCTGTTCGGCGTGCCGCTCGAACCCGCGCTGGCGCGGCGTGAGGACGGCGCTCTCAAGCCGCTCGACACCAAGGCCTTCTTCATTCCGGGTTCGATCCTGAGCGCGCGGGTCGATAACCGCCAGCCGCTCGCCTATGGCCTGCCCGACACGGTCGATGTGTTCTTCAACCGTGCGCAGACATTCGTTCCCAGCGGAAAGGCGAGCCCGGCGGGCGTTTCGACCGTGTCCTGGTTCGAGGGGCGCGATACGCTGCGCAGCGGCTGGGCGGTCGGTCAGGAGAAGCTGGCCGGGACCATCGCGGTCGCCGACGTGCGCGTGGGCAAGGGGCACCTCATGGTCATGGCCCCCGAAGTCGCGCAGCGCGCGCAGTCTTACGGGACCTTCAAGTTCCTGTTCAACGGCCTCTTGCTCGGCGGGGTGAAGGACTGAGCCTGCGCGGCGCGGGAGGGTTCTGGCAGAGCTCTCCCGCGCCGGGCTGGCGCGGTTCAGGGTTGGCGCGGTTCAGGGTTGGCAGGCGGTATCGTCGGCGCTGGCCCCACGCGCGAGGGTGCGGGTGTCCGCCGTGCGGGCGCTGACCCGCACCAGCCCCTGCGCCTCGAGCGCGTCGGTCAGGCTCTGCGTGCGGTCGAGATCGAACACCCCGCTGACCGCGATTCGCGCCGCGCCCGGTTCGAGCGCGAGGTGCAGCGCACCGTAGCGGTTCATCTCGGCGACCACACTGCCCAGGCACCGGCGCGAGAACACGATCCGTCCTTCGCGCCAGGCGGTCGCCTGTTCGGCCTCGATCGGGGCCAGCGTGACCTGGCTGCCGCTCTGGCGCAGGCTCATCCCTGCGCCGACCATGGCGCGGTGCGACCCGTCGGCGAGGGCGGCGCGGGTGTCGACCCGCACCAGCCCCTCGGTCGTCGTCACCTTGCGCTCGGCGCCGGTCATGCCGACCGCAAAGGCGGTGCCTACGGCGGTGGCGGTCAGGCTTCCGGCGTTGACCACGAAGGGCCGCGCCTTGTTTTTCTGAACCGCGAAGAAAGCGCGCCCGCGTTCGAGCCGCAGCCCGCGCACGTCGCGGGAAAAGGCGATCGCCACGCGGCTGTCGCGGTCGAGCGTGAGGCGCGATCCGTCGGGCAGGCGCACGTCGCGCCGGGCGTTGACGGGGCTTTCGAACACCGCCTCCTCGACCGCGATACGGGGCGTCGCGGCCGGACCTTCCTTGCCCGGCTGCGCGAGCCACCATCCGACAGGGACGGCGAGCAGCG
>NZ_JALHLF010000159.1 GCF_022832435.1 Novosphingobium organovorum
CGCCAGCCCCCATCGCGAAGCCCGCGCCGCCCCGCGCCGCCCCGGCGCCGCAAAAGCCCGCCATGCGCCGCCCGGCCGCTTCGGTCGAAACCGCCAATCCGCCCGCCTCGTTGCGCAAGGCCCCGGCGGCAGTCTACGACGATACCGAAAACACCGTCCAGTACGCCGACGAGCGCACCTCCAGCTTCGATTTCGCGCCCCCGTTCCGCCCCCGTCGCAACTGGGCACGGATCGCCACCTACGGCGCGGTGGTCTTTGCCGTGGCGACGCTGGGATTGACCGGCGCGGTCGCCTGGGGCGGGCTGCCCGACTGGGTGCCCATGCCGCACGAAACCTTCCGGCAGGGCGAGCCCGACCTCCAGCTCAATTTCCCGCGCAAGCGCCAGGACCGCAAGCCGCTGCCCGACGGGAGCGAGTTCTTCAGCGTGAGCGGGACGATCGGCAACATCGGCAGCGAGACGCGCTACGTCCCCTCGCTCCTCGTCGTGCTGCGCGACGCGCGCGAGCGGATCATCTACGAAAAGGAAATCGTCCCCCCCACGCGCAAGCTTGCGGCGGGCGAGGTCATCACCATCAACGAAGCGCTGACCGACATTCCCAAGGCCGCCAAGACCGCCGAAATCGGCTGGAAGCCCGACTAGGCCGCCCCCACCCAGGCACCCTGGCCCCGTGACTTGCCCGTGAAGTCATGGCCTTGTCATACGCACCGGCCATAGCGGCCGGGATCATGGCGTTCCCTTCCACCCCATCGACAGCCAGCACCGAGCCGCCCGCGGCGCGCCTCGTCGTCCTCGCCGGGCAGCGCGAAGGCGCTGGCGATGCGCTCGCCGAACGCTTCGCGGTCAGCCATCGCGGGCTCGTTCCGCTGGCCGGGCGCCCGCTCATCGCGCATGTCCTGCAAACCGCCGCGCACCACCCCGCGATCGAGAGCCTGGCCATCTGTATCGAGCGCGAGGCCTTCGATCCGGTCTGGGACGTGCTCACCCGATTGCCCGGACGCGGTGCGGTGACGCTGGTCGAAGCGCAGGCCGATCTGGCCGAAAGCGTGCGCGCCGCCGCGCAAGGCTGGGACGGGCCGCTACTCGTCACCACCGCCGACCACGCGCTGCTCTCCTGCGAATCGATCGACGCGCTGCTCGCCGCGCTCACCCGCGCCGACATCGCGCTGCTGCTGACCCCGCGCGCCGCCGTCACCGCGATCCACCCCGAAGCGAGCCGCCACTACCTGCCCCTGCGCGAAGGCGACCTGGCCCCTTGCGATCTCTACGGCATCGCCAGCGTCGCGCATATCGAGGCCGCGAGCGTCTTTCGCGGCCGCCGCGCCTCGGGCCGGATCAGCCGACGCATCCTGCGCGCGACCGGGATCGTCGGCCTCCTCGCGCTGTGGCTGCGGCTCGAGAGCCTGCCCGGCGCGGTCGAACGCGCCTCACGCCGCCTCAAAGCCCGCGTGCGCGCGGTGGTGACGCCGGACGGCAGCCAGGCGATCGACGTGGGGGACGAGCAGACTTACGCCATCGTGCGCCACCGTCTCGAAGCGCAGGCAGGCGATGCACAAGTGGCCTTGCCCGAGGCGCGCAGTCAGGCGATTTAGGAACAGGTGATTCAAGGGGTTAACAGCCCTTGACCCCAAACTGTCTAGCGTAGCGCTCGCGCGCTGCGGTAGCTGCGCAAGGCGAGCTCGACAGTTGGGGAGCCCGAGGGCGATGGCCCTCGGAAAATGTCTTTTCCGCCTGTTTCGACTTTACCGAAGCAAACCGCCGGTGCGATCAGAACGGGATTTCCTTGCCCTCGTAATCGAACAGCTTGCCGCTGTCGGGCGCCTTCAGATCCTCGATCACGTCGAGCAGCTGGAGCGCGGCGCGTTCGGTGTCGAACAGGCGGCCGGGCTGGACGTGGCCCTGGAACGGGCGCGAAAGCGCGGTGTCGACCGTGCCCGGATGCAGCGCGACGACGATGGTGCGGTCGTTCCGGCGCTTTTCCTCGATCGCCAGCGTGCGCACCAGCATGTTGAGCGCGGCCTTCGAAGCGCGGTAGCCGTGCCAGCCGCCCAGGTGGTTGTCGCTGATCGAGCCGACCCGCGCCGAAAGCGCGGCAAAGACCCCGCGCCCGCTACGCGGCAGCAGCGGCAGGAAGTGCTTGGCGACAAGCGCGGGACCGATCGCGTTGACCGCGTGGACCTTTGCGAGCCAACCGGCATCCAGTTCGCGCAGCGCCTTTTCGGGGGCCCGCCCGGTCTCATGCAGGATACCGGTCGCGACGATCACCAGCCGCGGCTGAGGTCCCCTGGCGACGTGCGCGGCGGCCGCGGCGATGCTCTCCTCGTCGAGCAGGTCGAGATGCTGCGCACCGCTGCGCGAACGGGCAAAGCCGTGAACGACCTCGAAGCCGCCTTCCTCGACCAGAACCGCCTCGAACGCCGCCCCGATCCCGCCCGAGGCGCCCACGATCACCGCGCTCGCGCGTTCGGCCATGCGGATCAGGCCTCGCGCAGGAAGAGCCAGCGGTCGGGCTCGCTCGCTTCGGGCTGGAAACGGTAGCCATCGGCGTCGAAACCGCGCATCGCCTCGGCGTCGGCGACGTGATTCTCGCACATCCAGCGCGCCATCATGCCGCGCGCACGCTTGGCGTTGAAGCTGATGAAGCGCGGGCCGTTGGGGCCGGGCTCACGAAAATCGACGTCGATCACGCGGATGCCCGAAAGCTTGCCCGAAACCGCCGCGTAGTATTCCTGGCTGGCGAGGTTGAGGATCGTGCCCGAACCCTCCGCCTCGACTTCGGCGCGCAAGTGCCTGGCGATACGATCGCCCCACCAGTCGGTCAGCGCCTTGTGGCGCGGGGCCCAGCGCGTGCCCATTTCCAGGCGGTAGGGCCGGATCGCGTCGAGCGGGCGCAGCAGGCCGTAGAGCCCGGACAGCATGCGCAGATGGTCCTGCGCGAAGATCACTCCGGCCTCATCCAGCGTATAGGCGTCGAACCCGGTGTAGACGTCGCCCGCGAAGGCGAACAGCGCCTGACGCTCGGGCGCCTCGGCAAAGTCGCGGAAACGGTCCGCGTTGAGCTTGGCGAGCTTGGGCGAGATGTGCATCAGCTCGGACAGGCGCTTTTGCGTGAGGTTCGCCGCCGACTTGGCGAGACCTTGCGCCTCCTCGGCAAAGTGCGGCGCGGTAACCTCGAGCGGGGGCAGCGCACGCTCGAAATCGAGGGTCTTGGCGGGGGAGAGCAGAACGATCATGGCGTGGCGGTAGCCAAGCCGCACCGCGCCGTCAAACCGGGGAAACGGGACAGAGTAATCGATCCGGCCACGCTCCCGGCGGGCGGGTGCGGCGAAGGCTCACTCGGCGGGCTGGAAGCCCGCTTCGGGATCTGCGGGGGCGGCGCCGCCATGCTTCAGGGCCGCCCGGAAAACCGCCGGGTCGAGCGCCTTTTCCCAGCGCGAGACGACCACGGTCGCCACCGCGTTGCCGATGAAATTGGTCAGCGCGCGGCATTCGGACATGAAGCGGTCGACCCCCAGGATCAGCGCCATGCCCGCCACCGGGACGGTCGGCACGATCGAGAGCGTGGCGGCCAGCGTGATGAAGCCCGCTCCGGTAACCCCGGCCGCGCCCTTGGACGAAAGCATCGCGACCGAGAGCAGCAGCAGCTCCTGGCCCAGCGTCAGGTCCACCCCGCAGGCCTGCGCGATGAACAGCGCGGCCAGCGTCATGTAGATGTTGGTGCCATCGAGGTTAAACGAATAGCCGGTCGGCACGACGAGCCCGACGATCGCCTTGGGGCAGCCCGCCGCCTCGAGCTTGGCCATCAGCGAGGGCAGCGCGCTTTCCGAGGACGAGGTGCCCAGCACCAGCAGCAGCTCTTCCTTGAGATAGCGGATCAGCGCGAAGATCGAAAAGCCCGCCAGCCGCGCCACGGTGCCCAGCACCACGATCACGAACAGCGCCGAGGTGATGTAGAACAGCGCGACCAGTTCGGCGAGGTTGGCGAGTGTTCCCACCCCGTACTTGCCCACCGTGAACGCCATCGCGCCGAACGCACCGAAGGGCGCGGCCTTCATCACGATCGAGACGAGCCGGAAGAACACCGCCGAAACGTCTTCGAGCAGGCCCAGCAGACGGTCGCCGCGATCGCCCAGCCCGGCCAGCGAAATGCCGAACAGGATCGCCACCAGGAGGACCTGGAGGATGTTGCCGTCGGTCACCGAGGAGACGAACGTGTGCGGCACGATGCTCATGAAGAAGCCGGTCAGCGTCGCCTCGTGCGCCTTTTCGGCGTAGACGCTGACCTGCTTCATATCGAGCGTGGAGGGATCGATGTTGAGCCCTTCCCCCGGACGCATCGTGTTGGCGATGATCAGCCCGACGATCAGCGCCAGCGTCGAGAAGAACAGGAAGTAGGCAAAGGCCTTGCCCGCCACCCGGCCCACCGCGCGCAGATCGCGCATCGAGGCGATGCCGGTGACGATGGTGAGGAAGATCACCGGCGCGATGACCATCTTGACGAGATTGATGAACAGGTCGCCCAGCGGCTTGAGCGCTTCGCCGGTGGATGGCGCAAAGTGCCCGATCAGCACGCCCGCCACGATCGCGGCGATCACTTGCGTGTAGAGGTGGGTGTACCAGTGCCGAGGCATTTGGGGCTGGGCCATTTCCGGGGACGGACTGTGCATAGCGAACCTGTTATCCTCTCATTGTCCGGGACGTCTCGCCGGACATCCCTCGTACACTTCTGAATGCCTCAAGCCGTGGTGGGGGCAAAGCAAAAGCGCATCCGAAATTTATCATTACTTTTCAATATTATATTGCACATTCCGTGCGGCATGAGGTGTCGATATCGACACATGAGGCCAAACAATGTGTCAAAATTTGCACATTACGCGGTCCTGACCTATTCCTGCCTGCGATGACACCGCGCACGCTCACCCTCTGCCTGATCGGCGCCGCGCTCGGCGCGCTGGGCGTGGGCCTTGCTAGCGGCGAGTTCGCGCGGCGCGAGGCGCTGCAGGGCTTTTCGGGCACCGTGCGCGCCGACGCGCGCATCCGCCAGGCGCTGCTCGAAAGCGAAATCGCGCGCTACAGCCTGCTGCCGCTCGCGCTGTCCGACGATCGCGACGTCAACGCGGCGCAGAGCGCGGGCACTTTCGACAGCCCGGCCGCGCGTGCGCTCAACCGCAAGCTCGAACGGCTGGCGAGCGAGACCGGTGCGGCGGTCATCTACCTCGTCGACAGCCAGGGCAACTCGATCGCCTCGAGCAACTGGAACCGGACCGACAGTTTCACCGGCACCAACTACAACTTTCGCCGCTACATCCGCGATGCGCGCAAGACCGGCCGCGGGCGCCAGTTCGCGCTGGGCAGCGTCAGCGGCAAGCCCGGCCTCTACCTCGCCCAGCGCACCCGCGCGGGCGGGGTCGTGGTGGTCAAGCTCGAATTCGACTGGATCGAGGACGAATGGCGCCGCGCGGGCGGGGTGACTTTCGTCACCAACCCCGACGGGCTGGTGCTGGTCACCAGCCGCCGCGACTGGCGCTTCGTCGCCACCCGCCCGCTCACGCCCGAACGCCAGCGCGAGGCCCTGCGCGACAGCGGCGCGGGCGCGCTCCACCCCAAGCCCTGGCGTGACGACGCGCTTGGCCTCGTGGCTCTCGGCACGTCCGATACGCCCTATCTCCTCGCCGATACGCAAGCCGATGCGCAAGGCTGGCAGCTCCACCTCGCGATGCCCGCGCGCACCGCGATCGAACGCCCCGCGCGGCTCGTCGCGCTGCTCGCCGGGCTCGCCAGCTTTGCGCTCGCGCTCGCGC
>NZ_JALHLF010000016.1 GCF_022832435.1 Novosphingobium organovorum
CGCGCAGCGCCCGGCTGTCGGGATCGGGGTAGAGCGAGGGCGCCGCGCCCCGCGCGGCAAGCGCCGCCGCGCTCGTGCCGAGCGGGTTCTCGTTGGCCGAAAGCTTGATGAGCGGCTTGCCGTCCGCCCCGGCCGACTTGCCCGGCACATAGGCATGGATCGCCGCGATCCACGGCTTGGGCGCGGGCGCAAGGGCGGGAACGGGCTGGGAAGCGGCTGCGGATTCGGTTTCGCTCATAGTGCGCGCGCCTTTACCCCAGCCAAGACGCGATTGCACCTCTCGATTGCACCTTTCGCCCCCGCACGGACCCGCCTATGGCGCCCGGCGCGCAAGGACAGCGCAGACAGGAACCATGACGACGATGATTGAACTGAGCGACGACACCGCGCGCCTCGACGTGGCGCAAGTCCACGCCTGGCTGGCCTCAAGCTACTGGACGCCGGGCATCGCGCGCGAAAAGGTCGAACGCCAGATGGCCGGATCGCACTGCCTGGGCGCTTACGACAGCGCCACCGGGGCGCAGGTCGGTTTCGCGCGCGTCATCAGCGACAGGGCGAGCTTTGCCTGGCTCGCCGACGTATGGGTAGACGAACCCGCGCGCGGCCAGGGCCTGGGCCGCCGGATGGTGCAATGGTTCCTCGACCATCCCGACTACGCCCAGGTGCGCCGCTTCGCGCTCACCACCTTCGATGCGCACGGGGTCTATGCCGCGCTCGGCTTCACCGCGCTGGCCAAGCCCGAACGGCTGATGGAGCGCCTCTCGCCCGAATTCGCCCGCCTGCTCGCCGCCGCCGACTGACCGGTGCACCGGCCTCCCGGCGCCCCGGCTTCCTGCAACGGGACCGGGGCCACCGGGCACGCAGACGCCCGACACCGCCATCCCGTCGCAGCCCGAGCCCGGCTGGTGAGTTATCCACTCGATTTGCGCGGGCATCGCGCCGCCTGCGGCTGGACCTTGCGCCCTGCGATGGGCCATGGTCACGCGCGACATGTGGCATATCTACCAGTTTCCGCTCTGCCCCTTCAGCCGCAAGGTGCGCCTGCTGATGGCCGAAAAGGGCATCGCCTACGAGCTTCAGACCACCCGCCCGTGGGAGGGTGAGGACCGGCTGTTCCAGATGAACCCGGCCGGGCGCACCCCCGTGGTGCGCGAAACCGACAAGAACATCGTCCTCGCCGACAGCCGGGCGATCTGCGAATATTTCGAGGAAACGGTGGAGCGCAACGCGCTCATCAGCGGCACCAGCCAGCAGCGCGCCGAAATTCGCCGCCTGATCGCGATGTTCGACGAAAATTTCTTCCTCGACGTCTCGGGCCCGCTGCTTCACGAGAAGATGAAGAAGCGCCTCGTCCTGCGCCAGGCGCCCGATGCGCGCATGCTGCGCGACGCCATGCGGCTCGCGCACGACTATCTCGACTACATCGATTACCTGATCGACAACCGCCCCTGGCTCGCCGGGGCGACGATGACGCTTGCCGATCTGGCCGCCGCCGCGCAGATCTCGGTCGCGGACTACCTCGGCGGGCTCGACTGGTCGAGCCACGAGCAGGCGCGCGGGTGGTATCTGGTGATGAAGTCACGGCCGAGCTTCCGGCCACTGCTGAGCGAGCGGATGGAAGTCATCCAGCCGCCGGGACACTACGCCGAAGTCGACGTGTGATACCAGGGCGGCTGCCGCATCGCGCCTTGGCGTAACACCACGAAAAAACGCGCACCGCCAGCAAGGCGGATGCGCGTTTTTTCGCTTCAGGACCTGGCTGCTGCGCCTCAGGCCTCGGTCGTGTGCTTGGCGCCGAAACGGCCGTGCTTGCGGAACTGGGTCATCCAGCGATCGAGGAACAGCCCCATCGGACGCGCGGTGACGCCCAGCTCGGCGAGACCGGGCAGCGCCCCGCTCGCCACGCTGCCCGCCTTGAGCAGCTTGTACTGGTCCCCGGTGATCGGAACGCCGGGCAGGATCGTGGCGAGACCGGCCAGGCCATCGCCCAGCTCCATCAGGCACGGCGTGCGCGCCTCGGCCTTGGCGATGCGCGCGTAAAGGCCGCGCATGGTCACCACTTCGGGCCCGGCCAGTTCGTAGGTCTTGCCGCCATGGACCGCCGGAGCGCCCGCCGCATTGGCGATCGCCTGCGCCACGTCGTCGACGAAGACCGGCTGCAGCTTGGCTTCGGGCGCGAAGACCGGAAGCACCGGCAGCGTCGCCATGAGCGAGCCGAACATCATCAGGAACTGGTCGTCCGGGCCGAACAGCACCGAGGGACGCAGGATCGTCGCCCCCGGAAAGGCCGCCAGCGCGGCGGCCTCACCCGCGGCCTTGGTGCGCGCATAGGCCAGCGAGGACCCCGCGTCGGCGGCCAGCGCCGAGACGTGCACGAACGCGCCCGTACCAGCGGCTGCGGCCGCCGCGGCGATCGCGCCCACGCCCTCGCCCTGCACCGCATCGAGCTTGCCGGTGAACGCGCCCACCAGGTTCACCACCGCATCCGACCCGGCCAGAACCGGAGCCAGCGTCTCGGGCTTGGTCACGTCGCAGCGCGCGAACTGGACGGTGCCCAGATCGCCCAGCGCCTTGACCATGTAGGCCTGTTCGGGATGACGGCTGGCCACGCGCACGCGCGCGCCACGCTCGAGCAGCTCCTGCGCGAGGTGGCGACCCACGAAACCGCTGCCACCCAGGATGGTGACGATCTTACCGTAAAGCGAATCGATCGGGGTCATGGTCATCTTTGCGTACAGTCCTTAAGCTCTTTGCACCGCCGCGCAGCGGACGATTCCCGCACGCCGGCGCCTTGCCTAGCCCCTGCCACAAGCCGCAGGGTCGAGCAACCGCGAGATGCACCCACCCGCGCGCCCCGAACGCAACCGCGCCGCCCGCGCGCAGCCCTCCACACGCCCCTTCCCGACCTCGAAACGCACTGAGCGCGAAGGAAAAATGCACTTCGTGAAAATCGTGTGTTGACACGAATCGCGCAGCCACTTAGAGGCGCCCTCCTACCCGGCGAGGACGGCAACTTGCCCCCCTCGCTTCCGTGCCCAGATGGCGGAATTGGTAGACGCACCGTCTTCAGGTGGCGGCGCTGGCAACGGCGTGGAGGTTCGAGTCCTCTTCTGGGCACCATTTGTTCTTCCGGCAGCGTCCGGGAACGTCCCGAAAGTGGCTGATTTCAGCCGTTTTTTGTGCTAAGACCGTCCGGTCAAATCCGGGCTGATCCGGCACCAATCGGGAACAAATATGGTATCCTGCATGGTATCGAAGGCCCCTTATGGACGGGCCGATACCATGGGAAAACTCTTCGCGACGACCGTCACGAGCGCCAAGCCGAGGGAGCGCGAATACAAGCTCACCGACGGCGCCGGCCTCTATCTCCTCGTCAAGCCGAACGGCAGGAAGCTCTGGCGTCTCAACTACGCCTATTGCCGCAGGCCGGCGATCATGTTGCCGAGCTGGCCCTTGGGATCCTCGGCCTGGGGGACGACCGCGCGCACGATCGCCATGTCGGGAGCCGGATCGTTTGCCAGCGCCGTCAACTGCGCCAGCAAATCGTCCCATCTCCCATCGTCGAAGACCTCGTCGAGCGTGGACTGGGAATAGCCAAGACCATGCAATCCGCGCTCGGCCCGCTGATTGCGGCGCACCCGCGTATCCATAGCCTTCTTCGTCAACGGCTCGCCTTTCCAGAGCCGTTTGCTCAGCCAGTCCCTGAACTCCTGATCTTTCATCGAACCCCCGACAACGATAACAGCTCGATACTACTATCGCTGGCCGGCCCTTTACTCGACAGGATTCGCATCCGTCGAACGGCCGGCATCGACATCGGCGAGTAACTGGCCGAGATGCATGGGGCTCTCACAAAGGCGGTAGCCGATTTCATCGGGACCGGCGACCGCGTCCAGATAGGTGAAGATCTTCTCGAGAAGTTCACTTTCCGCGCGGGCGCTCTGCCGGGCGGAGCCCGTCAACCCGATTCGTGATCGCAATTCTCGGGACGGTTCCGCGAATATCGACCATTCATCACGGTTGAGCTTCACCTCGAAGAAGCGTGAATAGCACCAGTAGGAATATGCCCCGCGGGCGCCGCGGTGCGCGCAGAGGAACAGTCCGGGCCAGGCGTTGGCGTCCGCATCTGACCAGCCGATAAACAGATTTCCCTTCGGCCAGGTCGGCAGGCGGCTGATCTCTTCCTTCTTCAACTTCGGCTTGCGCCTCTTGCCCTCGACCGCCATCGCCTCTTCGGCCGCCTGCTGGACATCTTCGCGACCGGCCTCGCCCGTCGAGAAGACCACGCCGATTCCTCGATAGCCCTCCGGATCGGCGGCTATCCTCCGCAGCAGGGTATCGGGTCGAGCGGTCAGGGGCGCGCCCTTTGGTGCACCATGGCGGGGTCGCTTTGCCCAAGCGGCGCGCGCTGTCGCGAGGGCCACGGGATCGACCATCTCGGCCTTCCCCCAGAGCGTGTCGAACCACTCCGCGCCTTTGCGGAACGCGGTCGTACCGGGCCGATGGAAGGTGCCGCACTCGGTCAGCACGGCCGGCTCGACAAAACCGATGCCGCGATTCGAGGCATTGGCCGAGGTGACAACCATGCCAGCGCTCGAAAGGTACAATTTCGCGTGCAATCCCCCGAGATGCTTGAGGTCGGGATTGTTAGGCGCCCCAAGCAGCGCCAGCTCCTCAGGATTGGTGCCGCCCATCGAGAGGTCGCAGATGATCTGCGCCTTCGAAGCCCGCTTCTTTGAGCCAAACAGGGCCTTGAGCGCGCCATCTCCCCAGAACGCGACGGCGCATCTGACATCGTCACCCGCGATAACAGCCTGGACTGCGTCGCGCACCTGCTTGTGATCGAGAAATCGCGCCATTTTTCCTCCCATTGCCAGCCATGAAGTCCGCAAATTGCGCACTGCCTTGGCCAATACTGAACAGCGCAGGACAGCGCCTCGCGCCTGTGCGCCACGGTAGCGAAGATGCTTGCACGGTCAGGCGAGACGTCTGCGCAATTCCGCAGCCTTTCGTTTCAGCCCGATTTTTGGATCGAGCGCGATCGCTTCCTCATAATCTGAAAGCGCGCTGGCGAGATTGCCTAGCGCTTCCTGACAAAGCCCCCGCACCTTGAGCGCCAGGGGGCGCTCGGCGGGGGCGAGCTCGGGTTCGGCGAGGATCGCATTGACGGATGCGATGATCTTGCCGCTCATCATCGGGGTGAGTGCCGATCCGCGCAGAAGATTGTGGAGGACATGCACATTGTCGCTGCGAGCCTGTGCATCGATCCAGCGATCCCGGTCGAGGAATTGGCCATCGATCGCATAGTCGTAGGCCTGGCCGTCGTGATAGCGGAGCCGGATTCTCCCCGCCTCTGGAAAAGCGTAGCTCTGCGCCCAG
Source organism: Novosphingobium organovorum (assembly GCF_022832435.1). Lineage (GTDB taxonomy): Bacteria > Pseudomonadota > Alphaproteobacteria > Sphingomonadales > Sphingomonadaceae > Novosphingobium > Novosphingobium organovorum. The sequence continues at coordinate 5,380 of NZ_JALHLF010000016.1, forward strand.
CCACTTTCCGGGACCCAGCCGGCAATCTCTCGACCCGACGCGAGGTCGAAGATCGTGAGCAGCGATCCATCGGGACCCGGCGCGTTACAGGTCTGGCACACCGCCATGCCGCCATCGTCGGCGATGCCATTATTGAGCAGGTTCGCCGTGAAGGAACGCTCTAAAAGGAGCGTCCCATCCCCGCGATAGGCACGGAACACCCCCTTGAGGCCGTCACCGAACAGCCAGTCGTTGATAACAAAACTGCCGTTGTCGGCGACTTGTCCGTCGTTCGGACGTTCGGCCCGGCCCTGCGCCGCCAGCCGGTCGCCCTCGAACAGATAGAAGCGCCCCGGCCCGCTGCTGCGATGTCCGCCATGCGTGCCCGCGTCATTGCCATCGCGCCAGGCGAGCAACCAGCGGCCATCGGGGGAGCGCCGATATTGCCCGAAGAAGTCGAGCGACGCGATCTGTACAAACCGGTCGCCAACCGCCCCGAAACTCAGCATCGGTTCGTCCATCCGGGTTGGCGCGCGTCGCGGCGCCGTCTGCGGAGAGCCGAGCAGGCGCTTGATGAAGTCGATCACCAACGTCACCTATTGTGGAAAACAGGCGACGACACAGCGCCGGTCGCTACGCATGACACCGTCGATCCCATTGTCCAGATCCCACAAAATGACGCGGCCGGAAGCGAGCCGAGCCGTCACCTCTCGCGCATGGAAATTGCGATTGATGCGCTTGGAGATCTGGACATGACGCAGGCTTGGCCCACCCGTGAAGCTCGTCTGCCATCGCCGCGCGAGATCGTTGCGCTGGTCCGCGTCCGTTTCCTGCCGGTTATCGACGCTGTCAGCGTCCAGGCTATGGCAGGTCACCGTGTCGATGCGGCGGGCCGCGCCGGCAAGCCGCTTCATGAATTCGATCAGATGCTGCCGGTTGTGCGACCGGGCGCAGGCATAGGGGTCTTTGACCAGCAGCTCGATGACATGGTCGTCTGCGATCGGCGCCAGGAAGATCGCGAAATCGCGCGGCTTGTTCGGCTCGAATACATAACGGCTTGGGGCGGCCAACGGTGCCGGAGCCGACCGCTCGGGCAATGCAACGCTGAGCGTTGGGCGCCTCGGTGGCACGGTATCGGCGACCGGCGTAGCGGTTGGTGGCTCGGAAGGCTCGCCCGCCTGCGCCTCCACATCCGGGGACGGCGGTCCATCCGCCGCTGGGTCGGGCTCGTTGTGACCGCCCAGCACATCCTCGAACAGCGTGCTGGTGTCGGCCTCGTCTTCGCCCGGGATGAGCAGCCCCCGGCTCAATTCCCGCTTGCGCGTCATCAGCGCGTCTAGCTTCAAGTCGAAGCTTGTCGGGCCGATCGCCGGGTCCGGATGCAGCGATTGGGGCAGGTAGACATGGACGTCGCGCGACTGCCCGATCCGGAATACGCGATCGGTCGCCTGATCCTCAACTGCCGGGTTCCACCAGCGCGAGAGATGAATGACATGATTTGCGGCGGTCAGGGTCAGCCCGACGCCGCCCGCCTTGGGCGAGAGGATCATCACGTCGAACCCGCTTGGGCGGCGCTGAAACTGTTCAACCGCCGCCTGCCGCGCGTCGCCCGTCACGCCGCCATGGATGCGCAGCACGTCATGCCCCAGGTCGTAGCGGCGCCGGATTTCGGCGGCGAGCAACGCCTGCATCGCCAGACTTTCGCAGAAGATGAGCGCCTTCTCGCCCTTGGCCCTGATGGCTTCGAGCGTCTCGAAGGTCGATCGCAGCCGCGCGGACTCTTCGAAATAGCTGCCGGTGGCATCTTCGGGGGCGTAAGGGTGAAGCGACACGCCGCGCAGCATGTGCAGGATTTCCAGCATATGCCCGCGCTTGCCGGTCCCGCGGGCCGCCATCGCGCGTTGGATCACCCGTTCATAGGCTTCCGCCTGCGGGCGCGGCATCGCGAGTGGCAACGGATGGATGTGCTTGGCCGGCAGGCCCGGCAGGCAGTCATCCTTCATCCGCCGCAGCAGAAGCGCGGGCCGAGTATCGCTGGCTTCGGTCAGCACCACATTCAGCTCGCGCAGCTTATCCGGATCGGATGCGGGGTAGCTGGTCTCGAACGCCTTGCTCGACCCGAGCAGCCCGGGATGGATTACGTCGAACACCGACCAGAGATCCTGGAGCCGGTTTTCGACCGGCGTTCCGGTCATCGCCAGCTGGAACCGGGCGTTCAGCGTCTTGCCCGCGCGGGTCATCTGGCTGGCCGGATTCTTGAGTTTTTGCGCCTCGTCATAGATGATCGCGGCGAAGGGCTGGCGGGCGAAACTCAGATGATAGTCCCGCATCGTTTCGAAGGTGGTGAGCACGACGCCGGCCTGGCTCCACGCATCGCCGTCGATCGCGGCCCGGCCGAGCTCGATATCGCGGCCGACCTCCTCGCGCGAGCGATTGAGGCCGACGCCATAGGCGCTGACCACCGGGCCCAGCGCGCCGGGCTCCAGATGCTGTTCGATCTCGCGCTTCCAATTGGCGAGCAAGCCGGTTGGCGCAACGATCAAAACGGGCTTCGGTGATGGCTGTTCTGCGCGTAGCCAGGCAAGGAACGCGAGGGCCTGGAAAGTCTTACCCAGACCCATGTCGTCGGCGAGCAGCGCGCCCGGCATCCCGGCCCGCCAGCATGCCACCAGCCAGTTGAAGCCATCGACCTGATGTGGCTTGGGCGTGGTGACGAGCGCTTGCGGAAGTGCTGGCGGTGCGGCGGCGGGCGCCGCGGGCGCCTTCGCGAGGGGCGCATAGGCGACGTCCTCGAGATTGTCGCGCACCTGCAGGAAATAGCGCTGAGTCGCGACCGGCGGCGGCTGCCCCGCGTTCTCGTCATCGCGCGCTGCCTTCACGATGGCAGCGAGATCGTTCAGCGCGGTCCGCGTCTGCTCGGTTGCGGGTATCTCGGCCTCGCCGATGGTGAAGGTCGACCGCTCCTCGCGAAGCGCATTCTCGACAGCCTCGACGGCGGGCGCGATCTCTTCCGGCTTGATCTCCACCATCCGGTCGTCAGGCGGGTCGCCGATGCGCAAGCCAAACGCCTCGGGCAGCCAGCTGTTGGGCTTGGGCTTGATCCAGGGCAGTACCGGCTTGCGCCAGATATCGATGCCCGAAACGCGCTCGGAAAATTGCTGCGTCTCAACAAACAGCGTGCCGATTTCGGCGACATCGGCACCCTCCGCGCTGAGTGCTTCGGCAATTCGACGCTGCGGGCTGCGCGCGAATTGTCGGCGCTGTTCCGCAGTCCCGCCCTGGGCGTCGCGAACGACTCGAAGCGACCGCTGCAAGACCGGATCGAGAAACAGGATCGATCCGCCATCAAGCAGATAGGCGCGCCGTGTCCCGTCACCCTGGCGGAATCGGCGGGCGAACAGCTGTTGCTGCACCGGAGGAAGCAGGCCATCAGCGGCCTCGTCGAGGATCGCCCCGTCTTCGGTCTCGCGCATCCGCTCCTTGCTGAAGAGGACCGGATCGAAATCGAAGCCTAGCGCCGAGGGCTTGAGATCAAGCGAGAACCCCGCAGCGTAGCTGAGCCGAAGCCGTTCGATGAAGCCGTCGGGCTTGATCAGAGAACGATCTTCGTCCCCGATCGCCTGGCGCAGCGCCGCAAGCGCTGCCTGGCGCTCGCTTTCGCCGGTTGCGGCGTTTAACCGCTCGACAAGCTGCAATGTGGTCCAGATCGGCTCGGCGATCCGCCACTCCTTGGCTTCGAAATGCGCGCGCGCACCGCTTTGCTTGACCGCGGCGGGCAGGCCGTTCGGCCGTGTCCAGCGCGTCTCGATCCGGAAATCGTCCTGATGCGCCACCCCGATCGATTGCAGGTTGAGGGCGAGACGTGCCACCGGCGGAAGACCAATGCTGGTTGCTTCACCTTCGGTCAGCTGGGCGACCAGACCAGGGTGGAGACACACGGCATTGACCGAGGCCTCGGCCTGTGCCGAGCAATCGGGCGCATTGTTGCCATCGCCGATCGCCTGCAGCAACCGTGCGACCGCCGGACGCGCCGCAGTCGGAGCTTGGATTATCCAGTCGTCGACGGGGATCAGGGAGCGCCTACCCTTGCCGAAGAAGCGTCCGCCCTCGACGCGGATCAGCTCGATCCGCTCGCGCCCATCCTCATGCCGCGCTTCGAAGCGCACGTCGGGACCACTCACCATCCTGCTCCATGCCTGGGGTGCTGGACGCCAGCGCTCTGATAGACCTGCCGCGCGAACTTCGGCTGCCAGCCATTGGGCGGATTGTGCGGAATCGCACGGAAGCCTTCGCCCGCCGCCATGGTTCGCAGCGCCGGCCCTTGATAGCGACGCTGGTAAAGACTTGGCGCCTTCTGGTCCGCTGCCCGCCAAAAACGGCAACTGCCGTTATCGCTCCACTCGGCGATGCGAATGTCGCCGATCGAGAAGATCAATGCCGACTGAGCCGTCGTGGCACCACCGCCTTCAAGCGTCGCATAGGCAATTGCCTGGTCATCCATGAACTTGCGCGCGAGCCGCTCCGCTTGCGAGCCGAACGCGAACCATGCGTCGGTGATGAACCCGGCGTCGAGGTAAGCCAGCCAGAAATCGGTGCGTTCCTTCCATTGGTCGCGCCGCTCGACCGTTTTCGCCACCACCGAGAAGAACTCCCGGACGGTCGCGCGTACCAGCCAGCCGCGCAGCACGGCGAAGGCGGTATCGACCTGGGCGTCCGGGAACATGGCCAGCACATCACGCCGCAGCGCAGCCCAGCGTTGCGGCGCAAGCCGCGGATCGCCATTGCGCGCCACCAGAAGCGCGCTGACCAGCCGCTGATGCGCTTCAGTGCAGTTGCTCTGCGTCCAGGGCGCGAGCAGGGCATAGGCCAGCGCGGCGTTCAGTTCCTTCGTCGTCGGGAAACTCTCGAACAATGCGATCAGGCGGCGCCCGCTTTGCTGGGCGGCTTCGCCGCGGTGATCCGCCGCCGCTTCGCAGGCGGCGATCAGCGACTCCTCGACAAAGCCGCCAGTCGCAAGATCGCCATCGAGACCCGCCTCACGGAGCAGCTGCGCCGGTCCGTCGGTACCAAGCAGAGCGCGTGACAGCCGCGAGGGTCCTTCATCGGGATCCCAGAGCGCCCATCTGTCGCCGCGCGCTCGCCATGGCCAGTCGTGCCGATTGGCGACCAGCGCGCTGGCATGCATCAGGTGATCAAAGCCGGAATGGTCGAGGGGAAAATGACGGAGATAGGCGGCGATGATCGCACGATCGACACTTTTTCGTGACCGCGCCACGCTCTGGTTCAGCACCGGCCGTGCCGCTTCCTCGAGCGTGTCCTCTGCCCACATCCCATCGAGCAGTCGCTTCAGATCCTTGGGCTTGAGTCGCTCGGGAGCAGCGGGATCGATCCGCGCCAGGAAGCGCGTCCATGCTTCCTTGATTCGCGCTTTGCCCGCCGGCTCGGCACCGATGCGCTGCTCGGCCCTCTCAATTTCGAAGCGGTCGCCCCGTCGCGGGAAGCTTTTCGCCGCCGATGCGCGTTCGCACGCGCGCTTGAGCGCGCTCATCGCGGCTGCTCCAGGATGCGACTCATCGCAGCGCCTTCCGCGCTGCGCGGGGTAACCATCAGAAAGCGCAAATCGATCCGGCGGTTCTGCGCCTTTATCTGGTCGGGCGTTCCCGCCGCGTCAGGGACGGGACGGCGCTCGCCATAGCCCGCGACGCCCAGGATCGGCACTGGCTGATGCCCTGACCTATTGACCAGCTGCTCAAGCTCGGGATGCGCATCGGTGAGCTGGCGAAACGTGTTGGTCGCGCGGAGTGCCGAGAGATCCATATTGTCACGAAGCACGCCGCCGCCCGAAAGCGGGTCGCTGTCGGTATGGCCCTCGATGAAGATTGCATCGATCTTGTTCGCCGCGACCGGCTTGCCCCGGCATGCCGGTCCGCCCGGCAATCGATCGGCATAGCAAGGGAGCACTGCCGCAAGCTCGTCCGCGACAATGCCGACCGCTTGACGTCCCGCCGGCTTGAGCTCGAACTGGCCGGTGTCGAAGAGGATACTGTTGGGCAGGCTCAGCACGCCGGTCTCGGCATCGATCCGAACGGTCAGGTTGTACGGTTTCAGCCTCTTGTCGAGCCGCTCCTTGAGCGTCTCGAGGATCTCGCGGCGAGTCTGGCCGGCGCTGGTCAGCGTGTCAGTGGTTTGGCGGAACTGCAGTGCGAAATAGAGTAGCAGGATGATGAAGATGAACAGCAGCCCCACCATCATGTCGGCCATCGACACGAAATAGCTCTCCTCTTCCTCTTCCGATCGGCTGCGCCGGACGCCACGCCTTTCCATCGCTTACTCCTGCGCCTGCATCTTGCCGAGCAGATCCTCGATCTGATCGGCAAGCTCGGTCAGCGGCTCGAGTGCTGCCGAGAGCTTGTCGACGGCGCCGGCCAAGGCGTTATCGATCCGGCCGACCTGCTCGTTGAGATGCGCGGCATGGTCTCCCGACGCGCTCCTGATCTGGTCGAGCGCTGCTGCGAGCGCCGTGTCGACGGCTTCGAAGCGGTCGCGATAGCTTGTCCATGCGCGATTGGCGGCTTCGCTGGTCTCACCGAGCTTTTCGGCAATGCCCGCAACGGCGCGGTGCTGCTCGCTTGCCGCATCGCTCTGCCGGGTCATGGCCTCCTGAACCCTGGCCACCGCCGTGCCAATCGCCTCGGTCGCGCTGCGGATCGGCGTGGCGGCGCCTTGGAGGTCATTGGCTGCGCGGTTCAACGTGCCCGCAACCCCTTCGGCGGCGCGGCCTGCCTCGACAAGCTTGCCGGCGTGCGATTCCGAGGCTTGCGCCGATCGCTCGATTCCGGCGGCGAGCGCTTCCATGCGTCCCGCCGTTGTCCGCAATGTCTCGACAAGTCCCCCGCTCGCCTCTTCGAAGCGTGCACCGAAGGAAGCGAACGCGCTGGCGATCGCCTTCGCGCTTTCTTCGCTGGCTTTGGCGACAGCCGCATCGACCGCCTCGCTCATGCCGGTCGCGGCACGCCCGGTCGCGGCCTCGAGCGCGTCGGCGGCGCGTCCGAGCACCTCGGCATTGCGGGTCGCAGCGGAGTCGGCGCCCGCCGTCAGCCGCCCACCAATATCGGCGATCTCGCCGCGCATCTGATCGAAGGCGGCTTGGATGCCCGTGGTTGCGCGGCTGAACTGCTCAACCGCCTCGCTGCTGGCGGTCTGCGCGGTCTCGGTCAGCCGAGCGCCGGTCGCATCGATGCGGGTGTGGAGCGCGTCGAACATCGCGGTCATCTTGTCCGAAGCCGTCGCGAAATCGCGGGCGGCCTGGGCGATCTGGTCGTTCGCGGCCTGGCCCGATCCTTCGATCTGCTCATGGATCGTCGCCAGCCGCGTCGTCATGTCCGTGAGCGCCGCGCCGAGCTGCGCCATCTCAGCCCCGGCATTCCGGCTCAGAGCATCGCCCAGCTCCTTGCCGATCTGATTGAAGCTGCCGCTTTTGAAATCGTCGATGCTTGTCTGAATCCCCCCAAGCACCTGCACCATCGGTTGCATCTGGCGCTCCAGATTCTCGCCGATGGCGATTGCCAGTTCATGGCTGAAGCTCTTGAGCGCGGTCGTCTGCTCCTTGGTCTCGCGCAGCTGTTCGGCGGCGATCCGCTGCGGTGGCGAGAACAGGGTGCCGCGGTCGATCGCATCGACGATGCTTTCAAGCTCGCGCTGGCTGGCAGCGTGCCAGCGCCGATCGAACACGCGCAGCAGGATAGACGCCAGGACGCCAGCGATCGACGTCCAGAACTTGACCGACGTGATCGTCAGCAAATTGATCAGTGCCGGCGTCATGTTCGCCGATCCATTGGCCGCGCTCAGCGCCGTTACGGTGGTCGTCAACGCCGCTACGATGCCGAGGAACGTGAATGTGAGCCCGATCGCGACGAAGATGTTCGCCCACCAGGCGAGGATCCGCGTGTCGTCGCCAAGATGGAGGAAATAGCCGTCCGCTCGCACGGTCGCGCGCATCGGCACTTCGGTTTCATCGAGGATCGTCTCGCGAAACTGGCTCCATGCCATCCGGATCTCGGCAGCGCCTCGATCGCCAGCCACCATCGCTGCATCGATCTCGTAGAACCGCTCGGCGAAGACACGCTGCGCCGTGTCGTTGTCATCCGCTGCAAGCACGGGAGCAAGTATGTCGACACGTTGCTTCAGCGCCATTTTCAGCGGTCGGTGGAAACGGATATTGTTGCGGCTAATGATCAGCGCGCAGGACAGAAGTATTACCAGCGATATCCACAGCGCCGCCGATGGATTCCCAAAGACAAGTACGACCAGCCCGTTGATCGGGTTGACATGCGATTCCATTGAGCCCCCAATTTTCGCTCGATGAATGACTGTGTATCGAGGCTACACCGTTCACGCACGTGAAATGCCAAGGAAAATTGCAAGACGCCAGTCGTTCTTCTCGACCGAAACTGGAGTGCAGGCACGCCAGGGCGGCCCACGGCGCTGTTATAACGCCGCCCGCGATAGCTCCGGATCAGGATGTTGAGCGTTCAACTTTGGGCGGGCGTCTCGTCGCCGGAACAACGGTCGATAACAGAATGCGTGGCTGACCGGTTGGTTGAGTGTTGCGAATGGGTCCCCGCCTGAGCGGACGTTCCCGCCACTTTATCAGAACGACGTGTCTTGGTCGGGCGTGGGCCGCTAGCGGCTCCGGAATGGAATTACCGTGGCGCTGTCCAGAAAGCAGGCCATGCCTTCCTGCGCAACCGCCTGTCGGAATGCGTCCAGAGCGGCCGCGTCCGTAGCGAACAGATCATCCCACACCGTCGAAGTGCCGCTGGCGTTGACCACTTCGAGCGACCAGTCGGTTTCGCCCTCGAGCCGGACGATATTGACCTCCACGGTCACACCGTCCTGTGTGACAGTGCCGGAAAGCCCGGAAACGACAAGATTGGGATCACGATCGGCCATGGGCATAATCTATGGTGCCGATGTGGTCGTGTAAATCGCGCTCTGCCGGTGGAAAGAGGGAGTGGTCCTCGAAGGCGCCTCGCGCCTGACGGCGCGACCGCGCTCTATGGCTCGGCGACGTCAAAGGCTTTCCGTCGTCTTCGCCACCGAGCCCCGCCTTCACCGGGTCTCGTCCTGTCGGTGACGATCGGCTGGCGCGGGCGGACGGGCGACGCCCGTCCTTGACGCGGTCGCCGCGCCTGTGCGCGGCGGCGCTTTTGGTGGCCTCTCCCGGTCAAGCGCGGGTGGGCGGCGCTCCCTGCTAGGCCCGCCCGCGTCGCCGGCAAGCCGGCCCTCGACTGTGCTCGGGACCGGCTCCTCCACTATCGTTCCGGCCCTGCGCCACCCCATCGCTGGCGCGACGGGGCCCCGGCTTGCGTGCAGGCGCCGCTCGCGGCGGGCCTTTCCGGTCGCATCTTGCCGCCCACCCCCGCTTTTCGGGGAGGCCATGGTGGTTTTCGGGCGGCTTGAGGAGGTGAACGATGCATGCATCCACTGGCCATCGCGTGTCCGGCAAGGGTCGGAAACCCCAAGCGGACAAGGACGGGAAAGCGGTCCCTGCCAAGACCCGGACGAAAAGTGTAGGGGGCGAGTCGAACCGCGCGAACCTCTATGACGAGGTGACGGCGCGGATCATCGGTGAGCTTGAGGCAGGCCGCTTCCCGTGGGTCCAGCCGTGGGGGCAGCCCGACGCGGATGGCGGTACGATCGGTCCCGGCCTGCCGCGCAATGCGCTGACCGCGCGGCGCTATTCGGGCGTCAATGTCCTGATCCTGTGGGGTGCGGTCATCGAGCATGGCTATCCCTCGCAGGGCTGGTTGACCTTCAAGCAGGCGCTGGAGGCGGGCGGGGCCGTTCGCAAGGGTGAGCGCGGCACGACCGTCGTCTATGCCGACCGCTTCACCCCCGAGGCCGAGAAGGCGCGCGCCGTCGAAACCGGCGGCGACGCCAAGACCATTCCGTTCCTGAAACGCTTCACCGTGTTCAACGTCGCGCAGTGCGAGGGGCTGCGCCCCGGCCTCGCCCCCGATCCGATCCCCTTGCCCGAGCGCCAGATCGTGCCGGTCGCGGAGGAAGTGATCGCAGCAAGCGGCATCGATTTTCGCGTCGGCGGCAACCGCGCCTTTTATGTCCCGGCGCAGGACTATGTGCAGGTGCCGCCGCAACCGGCCTTCTTCGAGCAGATCAACTATTACCGCACCTGCCTGCATGAACTGACCCACGCGACCGGCCACGCCTCGCGGCTGGCGCGCAATCTCACCACCGGCTTTGGCACCAGGGACTATGCCCGCGAGGAACTGGTCGCCGAAATGGGATCGGCCTTCCTCTGCGCCGCGCTCGGTATCGTCCCGACCGTCCGCCATGCCGACTATCTGGCGAACTGGCTGGACGTCCTGCGCGAGGACAATCGCGCGATCTTCCGCGCCGCAAGCGCGGCCAGCAAGGCCGCCGACTGGCTGCTGGCCCGGCACGCCGACGCCCAAGCCGAAACCATCCAACCCGAGGCCATTCAGACCGAGGCCATCCACGGTGACACCGGCGAACGCCCAGCCCTGCAGGGGAGGCTCGCGGCATGATCCTGCTCACCCAGACCTTGCGCGCGCAGCTTCGTGCCCATGCCGAGGACAGCGCGCGCAATTCCCGCCACGACCCCGCGCCGGTCGTCAAATTCTTCAACCCGCTGGGCGCGGCGACATGGCTCGCGACCGAACTGCTGGACGATGGCGATACGCTGTTCGGCCTCGCTGACCTGGGGTTTGGCTGTCCCGAACTCGGCTATTTCTCGCTCGGCGAGATCGCGCGGCTCCATTTGCCGTTCGGCCTCACGATCGAACGCGACATCGGCTTTTCGACCAGCACCAGCCTGTCGGTCTGGGCTGACACGGCGCGCCGCGCCGGTTCGATCCGAGAGGCCCAACCGATCATCTGCCGCATCGAAGCAGCGCCGGTTCCCAAGCTTCCGACCGATCCCGACGAGGGAAACGGCGGATGACGCGCGGCGCGTGACGCCGCTTTCCGCACAGCCGGTCCCGCTCTTCCCATCACGAAATCGCGGGACCGGCACTCACAAGGAGTGCTGACATGAAACTCGAATTCATCCCGCTCGACAAGCTGATCGTGAGCAAGGCCAACATGCGCTATGGCAGGAAGGCGCCCGATGTCTCCGACATCCTGCCGACCGTGCGCAGCCGTGGCGTCATCCAGCCGGTCATCGTTCGCCCGAACTGCGCACCGGATGGCTATGAGATCATTGCCGGAAGCCGCCGCTTCCATGCCGCGAAGATCGTCGCCGAGGAACGCCGCGCCGCCAGGGACGGAGCCGCCGAAGCCGATGCCGACACCGCGCTGCTGCCCTGCGCGATCCTCGACGCGGGCGACGATGCAGCCGCCGTTGAAGCCTCGCTGATCGAGAACCTGGCGCGGCTCGACCCCGACGAGGTGACGCAGTGGGAAACCTTCACCCGGCTGGTCAAGGAAGGCCGCAGGCTTGAAGACATCGCCGCCACTTTCGGACTGCCCGACCTTGCCGTCCGCCGCGTGCTCGCGCTCGGCAACCTGCTCCCCGCCATCCGCGACCTTTACCGCCGGGAAGAGATCGACGCGGCCACCGTGCGTCATCTGACAATGGCGTCGAAGAGCCAGCAAAAGGCATGGCTCGCGCTCGCTGACGATCCCGACAGCTATGTCCCGACCGGCCATCAGTTGAAGGCATGGCTGTTCGGCGGGCAGTCGATCCCGGCCCGCCACGCGCTGTTCGACATCGAGGCGAGTGGGCTTGCCACGGTCGCCGATCTGTTCGGCGACGACCGTTATGTCGCCGATGCGGATGCCTTCTGGACCGCGCAGAATGCCGCCATCGACGCGAAGCGCGCCGCCTATGTCGAGCAGGGCTGGGCCGATGCGATCATCGTGCCGCCGTCCGACCATTTCTCGACATGGGAATATGAGAAGGCGGGCAAGCGCAAGGGCGGGCGGGTCTATCTCGACGTGCGCGCCTCAGGCGAGGTGATCGTCCATGAAGGCTATGTCAGCCGCAAGGAGGCCGCGCGCCTCGCCAAGGCGGAAGGGTCGGAGAACGGTGGCGGGACCGGTCAAAAACAGGCCCGGCCCGAAGTGACATCGACGATGCAGACCTATATCGACCTGCATCGCCACGCCGCCGTCCGCGCCGCGATGCTCGCCCATCCGAGGATCGCGCTGCGGCTGATGGTCGCCCATGCCATCACCGGCTCGCACCTCTGGTCGGTCAAGCCCGAGCCGCAACGAACAAGCAACGACGATGTCCGCGAGAGTATCGACAACAGTCGCGCCGAGGCGGAATTCGACGAACATCGCCGCGCCGTTCTCGCGGTTCTCGGCTTCTCGCCCGAGGAGCCGACCGTGACCGGCGGAAACTGCGATGACTATGGTGTCGTCGGCGTGTTCCAGCGCCTGCTCGACCTTCCCGACATGGTCGTCATGGACGTGATCGCCATTGTCTTGGGCGAAACACTGGCTTCCGGCAGCGCCGCCGTCGAAGCGGTGGGGATGGAGATCGGCATCGATATGGCCCGCTGCTGGCAGGCCGACGACGCCTTTTTCGAGCTGATCCGCGACCGCGAAGTGCTGACCCGCATCGTGGCCGAGGTGGCGGGCGAAACCGTCGCCAACGCCAATGCAGGCGAGAAGACCAAGACCCTGAAACGCATCGTTCGCGATCATCTGGACGGCACCAATGGGCGCGACCGGCGCGAGAACTGGGTGCCTCGCTGGATGGCCTTCCCGCCCGCCGCATATACCGCGCGCGGCGGCGTCGGCACCGTGGCGGCCCACGCCAAGGCGCAGGCCGCGCGCGAGATCGAGCGGCGGGCGCCGGGTGATGATGAGCCCGATCCGAGCGCACCGGGCATGGTGATGTCCGCTCCGGAGCCTGACGAAGAGGCGGCGGCAGACCGGCTCGCTGCCTGATCCGTCGAGGGCGGCGGAGCCAATGGTACCGCCGCCCGAATCCTTGCAAACCCTGAAAATTTCGGCCGCGCCCCCTCGCCCTGACGGGCTCGGGCGCGCGGTATTGGTTTGTGGTTTCCGCCGTGCTGGATAAGCGTGGTCTGAAGACCGCAGAATGGCAATACTGGTGGGGAGCGGACATTGCAGACGCATGGGAGAACCTTATCATGGGCCGTATGGGTGCAACTTCTCCCAGCAGCGTGGGCCTTGGCGGTGATGGTGACGAGCTATTTGCCATAGATGATGTCGAACGCGCCTTTGGCGTAGAGCTCGACAAGGCGGACGCCTCGCGGTGGCATACCGCTGGCGACTTGTTCGCATCGCTTTGCGAGAAGCTACCAGTTGACGCTCGGCATGAGGAAATTTGGCCGCGCTTCACAGAAGTTCTGACAAGCCAAACAGGCGTCGATCCCAACGCCATCGAGACGGAGAGTCCCTTGCTCACGCAGTCACGGTTTTGGGTTCATGTCGTCAACGTGTCGGCAGCGGCCTGGATTGCTTCAGCCGTTGGCTTACTGGTGCTGGCAGGGTGGGCGCTGCTGTAGCCGTTTGAGTCCGGTTGGGCGAATTACGACGTCGCCTATGCCGCTTCGGCGACTGTCTGGAAGTATGGGCCACAGTTCCACGGCATGAGTTCATCCCAACTCGAGATGGGCCGGCCGCCAGCGATCTTGGCGATGACGTCGCCAATATAAGCCTGAGGTTCGCAGCTCATCGGCAGGCGGATGACGACCATCAATGCGGTGCTGACCTTACCGCCTTTCATACCGTAGCGGACCTTGGCCCGTCGTTGTCCACCGCACAACCGATAATGGCGGCAGCGTCGCCGTGCGTGCCCTGGACGATCGATCCGATGACGCGGTGGTTCGTCCGCGCAATCCACGACCAATCCATCGCGAGGGATGAACCGGCGGCATTGTCGTCGTTACCACTGCCGTGTCCTGCACCGTTCCCGGCTCCTCGGGCGCATGACCTGGGACGGCCGCAGTCCCGCGAAACCATCGCCGCGCGGCTTATTTCCCCGCCCGTCAAGGCGGGCTCCTCGCGGTCGCTTCGCTTCAAATAAGCCTTCGGTTCAGGTCCTCCGCTGCCGCTCCGGCCTGCCGGTTCGCAGGCCCGCTGTGACCGTCCCTTCGGTCCGCCCATCGCCCGGAAACGGTTCGGGCCGACTTTTCAAGGAGACGAACAATGCCAGCCATCGGTTATGTCACCCGCGATGGAAACGGCTTCAAGGGCCAGCTCAGGACGCTCTCGATCCGCACCGAGATCGAGAGCGTTCCCAACACCCGCAAGTCCGGCGACACCCAACCCGACTTCCGCGTGTCGGCGGCCGGTGTCGAGGTCGGGGCCGGGTGGGTCCGGCGCGGCGAAATGTCTGGCCGCGACTATGTGTCGCTATCGCTCGCCGCTCCGGAATTCGGCCCGCGCCGGCTCTATGCCAATCTCGGCCGCGCCGCCGGGCAGGACGACGAGGATGCCTTCGCGATCATCTGGAATCCCGCTGACTGAGCGGATCGCCCCGCGCTCGAACCGGGCGCGGGGCACTCGCCGCCGGCCCCAAGGGGGGCGCGATAAGGGGGGGGGGGGGCGGAATCGCATGGGCCGATTTGCGACCCTGCCGAAGACGGCCGGATCGATCCATTCCGCTCCCATCAGCCGGCGCACCAAGCGGCGGCGTGGATGGACCGGAATCATGGACGACACCGCGAAAGATATCGGGGCACGCGCGCAGGCCGCGCGCGAGACTTGCCCCTTCCTGACCGCCAAGCAGGCGGCCTTTCATCTCGGCCTCGCCTATTCGACGCTGAAGCGCCTGCGTCAGATGGGAACGGGTCCCAAATGCCGTCTGCACGGCCGCACCTGGCGCTATCATATCGACGATATCGAGGCCTGGTCGGCGGCCCGCGCACGCGGAGGAGACCATGGTTGAGCCGCCTCCCAAGACCCGTCCGCTGCCGCTGTTCGTCTGGGAAAAGGAGCAGCGCGCGCGGCGCCAGCGCATGGCCCGGGTCCGCCATATGTGGCTGCGTCGGACCGTGCTGCTTGGGATCGGCATGGCTGCCTTGGGCCTCACGATTGCCCAGCCGCCGCTGCCGCGACTGGTCTGGAACGCCAGCGCCAGCGCGCCGATCGGCCTCTATGCCGTATCGCCCGGCACCGCACTTGGACCGGCGATATGGCGATCGCATGGCCGCCGGCGGCAGCGCGGCAACTCACCGCGCATCGCCGCTACCTGCCGGTGAACGTCCCGCTAGTGAAGCGCGTCGTGGCAGTCGCTGGTGATACGATCTGCGGCGTCGGTCGCACCGTGACGGTGAACGGCAGGCGGGTTGCCTTGCGCCGCGCCGCCGATGCAGAAGGCCGTCCGCTGCCCGCCTGGCAGGGCTGCATCCGGCTGGCCCCGGGCATGGTCTTTCTGCTCATGACCGAGACGCCGGACTCGTTCGACGGGCGCTATTTCGGTCCGACCGCGGCACGCGATACTATCGGCAGGGCGACCCCGCTGTGGCTGCGCTGAGGACGCTCGCGCTTGGCCTCGCGCTGCTCTTTGCCGCGCCTGCCATTGCCAATTCGCAGAGAAGCGATCCGGTAGCCCGATGGCACACCGAGATCGCCGAAGCCTCGGCGCGGTTCGGCGTGCCCGTGGCCTGGATCGAGCGGGTGATGCGCGCGGAAAGCGGCGGCATGACCATGCTGGACGGGCGGCCGATCACGAGCCGGGCGGGCGCAATGGGGCTGATGCAGCTGATGCCGGCGACCTGGACGGCGATGCGGGCGACATATGGGCTGGGCGGCAATCCTTACGATCCTCGCGACAATATCCTTGCCGGTACTGCCTATCTGCGCGCGATGTACGACCGCTTCGGCTATCCGGGACTGTTCGGTGCCTATAACGCGGGTCCGGGCCGCTATGCCGCCTATCTGACCACTGGGCGCCCGCTGCCGGGCGAGACGCGCGCCTATCTCGCTACGGTGACGGGTACAACTCCGCAGGAATTGTCGGCTGCGCCATCGGTCCCGCGCAGTCTGCCGCCGCAGCTATTCGTCGTGCTCAGGACTGCAACGCAATCCGTCGATCTGCCACCAGCGCGCACGCCGGATGCGTCACCAGATTCGCTGTTCGCCGTTCGCGCTCCCCGCTGAGCGAGCATGGGTGGCACCGTCGCAAGGCACTGGTTGCGAGGACAGTGCGCATGGCAGAGGTGGGAGGGGCTCGTCTCGGCAAGGCCCAGTATGACGGGCGCCGAAGCGGCTGTGCAAGGCCGGCGGCCCCTCCAATTTTGCCGCGATACGGGGGGCTGCTGCGCAGCCGAGTCTTTTCGTTTGGGCGCAACAAAATCGGTTCCTCCACCGCCGCTTCGCGGCGCTTCCGGCTATGCCTCCAGCGGCCCTGACAGCCGCTCCGCCACCCGTCTCCGGAGGTCTGTCCTCGATAAGGAGGACGTCAAGCGAAGGAGGCGATCATGACCATGTTTCATACCATCGGTGCCGCATCGGACCGCGTGATGACAACGCTCGTGGCTGGGCTGGAAATCGAATTCGGAAGGGGTGCGGCCGAGGCTTTGGCCGCACGGTTTCTGGAGGCCGAGGAGAGCGATTTCCTGTGGGATGCGCGCGTTTCGGAGCGATGGCTCGGGGCGTATGAGAGCATCGATGAGGAGAATTTCGAGCTCGATCGGGTGGCGATCATGGGCCGGCTGAATGGCCGCTGGTTCGTCGCGGTCAGCATCATCGATGGCGACGGAAACCCGCACGGATTGATGGGGCGGCGCAACTTCGGAAGCGAACGCCAGGCGCGCGAAGCCTTTGCGGCGACGCATTGATCGGAGGCTCGGAAACGCCGGGACATGGTGCCGGATAGGCATCGTGTCCCGGCTCTTTTTTTGCCTCGGCTCAGGCGAGATGGGTGGGCGGCAGGTTAACGGAAATGGGCGACAGGAGCAGGTCAGGCGGGAGAGCGGCGTAAGGCAAGATAAAGCTATGGCACTGCGTTTCCATAAGCCTTTGTCTGCACATCGTTATTTGGCCAGATTGACGGCACTACCCTTGATGTGCCGGTGCCATCTCCCGCGAAATCGGCGGGATTCCGCCATGTTTGGCAGCACCGGTTTTCATCTGTTCCGGCACGCGTCATGCTCACCCGTACAAGCCATTCGGAAGCAGTAAGATGGCCGACGACGACAGTTTCGAGCCACACCTCGGTCACCAGCGTAGTCAGGGCATCAAGCGACCCCGGCGCTACCTTGGCCGTGTGCTCGCGGCGGCCAATCTCGCGCGCGGCGGCGGGGTTGGAAGCAGGCCTGCCGGGGGGAGCTTCACCGGCAGCCGGATCGGACGCGGGGCGGGCGTTGGCCGCCTGCTCGCCAGTCGGGGCGGCCATGCTGCCGCGAGCCGGCGCCGCGTCATCGTCAAGACGAGCGTGGTCAAGCTCGCCGGCAAGAGCGCGTCGGCCGCTGCCGCGCACCTGCGCTATCTCCAGCGCGACGGCACCACGCGCGAGGGGACACGCGGCGCGCTCTACGGCCGCGACGCCGATGTCGCCGACGGCAAGGCATTCGGCGAGCGCGGGGCCGGTGATCGCCATCAGTTCCGCTTCATCGTTTCACCGGAGGACGGCGACCAATATGATGACCTCAAGCCCCTGACCCGGCGGCTCATGGCGCGGTTGGAAGAGGATCTCGGGACCAAGCTCGACTGGGTCGCGGTCGACCACTTCAACACCGGCCATCCGCACACCCATATCGTCGTGCGCGGGAAGGACGAGCGCGGGGCCGATCTGATCATCGCCCGAGATTATCTGACCACCGGCATTCGCGAGCGCGCCGCCGAACTGGTCGATCTCGATCTGGGGCCACGCACGAGCCGCGAAATTCAGCAGTCGCAGCGCGCCGAAATCGAGCAGGAACGCTTTACCTTGATCGACCGCGCGTTGTTCAAGGGCGCGGATGCCGAGCGGGTGGTCGCAAGCCATGCTCGCGATGGGTTCGACCAGACGCTGCGCGCTGGCCGGCTGGCGAAGCTTTCACGCTTGGGCCTGGCAGAGTCGCTCGGCGCCGGTCGCTTCCGGCTCGCCCCCGACCTCGCCGACACGCTGCGGCGCCTGGGCGAACGCGGCGACATCATCCGCACCATGCAGCGCGAATTTTCGCGCGCCGCCGTTCAGCGGGTGCCAGCCGACCAGGCAATCTACGATCCCGCCGCGCCCGATGCCCGCCCGCTGGTCGGCCGCGTGCTGGTACGAGGGCTCGCCGATGAACATGCCGATCGCCATTATTTGATCGTCGACGGCACAGACGGCCGAAGCCACTATGTCGCGATCGGCCGGGGCACCGAAACCGACATGAGCTTGCCGCAGGGTGCGATCGTGCGGATCGAACCCGTCAGGCCCGCGGTGCGCGAGGTCGATTGCACCATAGCCAGGATCGCCGCCGCCAATGGTGGGCGCTACGACGTGGACGCGCATCTGCACCACGATCCGACCGCCACCGAAGGCTTTGCCGAGACCCATGTCCGGCGGCTTGAGGCGATGCGCCGAACAGCAGGCATCGTCGAGCGCGAGCCGTCAGGGCGCTGGATCGTAGCTCCTGATCATCTAGATCGGGTCGCAGCCTACGAGGCCGCGCGCCTGCGGGACCGTCCGGTCGCGATCACCTTGCTGTCGAAACAGCCGCTTGATCGGCTTGCCGATGCCGATGCCGCGACCTGGATCGATCGGGAGCTGGTGTCGGGCACGCCCGAGCCCGTCCGTGATGTCGGGTTCGGCCACGACGTGCGCGATGCCCAGGCTCGCCGCCGGCAGTGGCTGGTGGCGCAGGGATTTGCCGAAGAAGCTGACGGCGGCACGATGTTTCCGAACGGCATGATCGCGGCCCTCCAGCGGCGCGAGCTGCTGCGGGTAGCGGGACAGCTTTCCGACGAACTCGGGATGCCGTTCCGCGAAGCTGCCGAAGGTGCCCGCGTCGAAGGCGTCTATCGCCGGTCGGTGGAGCTCGTCAGCGGCCGGTTCGCGCTGATCGAACGGTCGCGGGATTTCACGCTTGTGCCCTGGCGCCCGGTGCTGGAGCGGCAGGTCGGCAAGTCCGTCTCGGGATTGATGAGGGGCGACGGCATCAGCTGGTCGATCGGGCGCGGGCGATCCGGGCCGGGGATTTCATGATCGTATGGAGTTTACATGCTTGCGCGGTGTAGGGTGAAATCCGCTTAAAAGCCGTTGTTTAATAGGTCGGGATGCGATCCGAACCTTTGCCGATCATTCATTTTCCGCCAAGATTAACTCGGCAAGCGAGTCTAGCTCCCTTTTAGCACTCTGCCAGTCAAGCATGTGCTTAGTTAGCAAATCGAAAAATCGCTTGCTGTGGTTATGTTCGATCAGGTGGCAGAGTTCGTGTAAAATAACATATTCGATGCAGTGACGTGGTGCCCTTATCAGCGTAGGATTCAGGTAGATAACCCCTTCGGGCGAGCAGCTTCCCCATTGCGTTCTCATACGCATAAGTTTCAACGGTGGTGGGGCGCTAATCCAACTCAGCCGCTCCGAGATTTCGCCGACCTTCTTGCTCAAATATTCGGCGGCTCGATCACTATACCACGCATTCAGCCTGCGTCTTACGGCGGCTCGATCCGCCACTGGCAGCGAAACTTCGAGTTTGCCTCGCAAGAGTTTGACTTCCGAGCGCTGCGATTTGCTCTCATGGATAATGAGCTTGTGCCGCCGGCCAAGGTAGAAGTGGGTTTCGCCGCTTATATATTCGCGCGGTAGCGCCATTCGTCGCGCGGCGATGGCTGCGTTGCGATGCTGGAAAATCCATCTTGCACGTCGCTGAGCCGCCGCCCTGATGTGATCTACTTCCTTATCTTTGGGAGCTTCAATTTCCACATCACCGTTGGGGTAGACGTGGATGCGGATACGGTCCGTGACAGCACCGGTTTGTCGAACGAGGCACGACACTTCTTGATCGCCGTATCGAACAATCATGCCTTTGCGCCATTACCACGAGCAAGGCCGACACGGGTGACCTCGACAATCTTGTCGGTGATGACTTTGGCCTTTTCCAATCCGGTCAAGCCGAAGAGACGCGGCAATAAGGCTTTACGGATGGCCGCTTCAATGTTTGCTGGATTCAGCGAATTTTCCGCGATGGCGTTCTCGACAAACTTCTCCATATCCAGCGCTGCGTGGATGAACTCCTCTTGTTCAACCGCTTCAGCGACCACATCCCCCATCTCCAGCCGGATAATCCCGAAATAGGCGCTGGCGTGACGATGACCTTCGAGGCCTTTGGGCAGATCGTCGACGGTCTTGGCAGCGAGCTTTTCCTCCAAATCTTTGAACAGAACATACTGTTTGTAGGGGTGATCGAAGAGCGCGGACGCCTCCGCAATGGCGCGCTTGAGAAGGTCGGAAAAAAATAGCTGCGCATAGGGATCGTCAGCCAATTCCTGCTCAATCGTCTTGCGCACTCTGGATCGGATGATATCGGTTTCGTTCCGGGTTTTCTCAGGAGACCAGGTTTCGGCGGCCGGTTGATTCCCAAGCTCGTTGACGATCAGAACGCCGCCCACGTTCTCCACGTCCTCACCCACAACATAGCGATCGACCAGTCTCCTGATCTGGTCTTCGTAGGCGCTGTAATCGACGGCTTCCTGTGCGTCCTGCTTCACAATCTTGCGAAGGTTGGTAAAGAACTTGAGGTCGCGCTTGTATTCCGCAATTTGCACCTCGGTGATCGATGTGTCTTCGAAGAAGGAACGCGATCCCAGAGCGATCTTCAAACACATGCCGTAGGCTGTCAGCGCCTCGTAGAAATCCTCCCTGATCTTCTGGTTCAGGTCGATAGGTGATCCGCCCTCGCTCTCGCGAGTCTGTGGCACCAGCAGCTGCCGATACTGCTCGATATCGGCCCTGTTCTTGACCGGCCTGAAAATCGCCCAGAGCTCGGCGTGGAGGCCTGGCAATCGCTTATACTCGGTGCTGACATCGGCATAGAGTTGATCAATGTCGTCGAGATCGAAGCCGCCCTGAGTGCGTTCAGCGAGGTCCTGATATTCCGTGAGCGCGGTATCCAACGCCTTCAGAATGCCCCGATAGTCGATGAGCAAACCGTACTTCTTTTGCTCATGCAGCCGGTTCACGCGGGCGATGGCCTGGATCAGATTGTGCTGTTCGAGCTTCTTGTCGATATAGAGGACAGCGTTGCGCGGTTCATCAAATCCAGTGAGCAACTTGTCGACCACGATCAGGATGTCGGGTCGGCCCTCGGTCGAGAAATCCTCGATAACTTGGCGCTCGTAATCCTCGGGCTCGCCACGCACGTTTTCCTTCCACCATTGCAGCACCTCGGGCAGCTCTGCCTCATCAACTTCCGAATGGCCTTCGCGGGTATCAGGGGGCGAAATGACGATAGCGCTGCTGACCAGACCGGTTGCATCGAGCGCCTTCTTGTAGCGGATGGCTGACCGCTTGGAATCGGTAGCCAGCTGACCCTTTAGACCGAGATCGAGATCCTTGAAGTTTTCCTTGAAATGGGTCGCGATATCGAGTGCAATCAGATTGATCCGGTCGCCAGAGCCATAAACCGCGCCCTTGGTCCCGAACTTCTTCTTGAGATCGCCCCTTTGCTCATCGGAAAGGCCAGCGGTTACCTTCTCGAACCAGTTGTCGATCGCGCGCTCGTTCACGTCGAGGATCGGTTTCCGTTCCTCGTAGAGCAGCGGCGTTACCGTGCCGTCCGACACGGCGTCCTTCATCGTGTAGGCGTGAACGATCCGCCCGAACTTGTTGGCCGTCTTGTCGTCCTTCAGCAGCGGCGTGCCGGTGAACGCAACATAGGCGGCGTTTGGCAGTGCCTTGCGCATCCGCTCGTGGTTCTCGCCGCCCTGGCTACGGTGGCCTTCATCGACCAGCACGATCATGTCAGCGCTGTTGTTGCGGCATTCGGCGTGGCGCGCGGCGCTGCCGAACTTGTTGATGATCGTGAAGATGATCCGCTCAGTTCCCTTGCCGATGCGCTTGGCCAGATCGCGGCCCGATTGCGCCTTCGCCTTGCCCGCATCTTTCGAACCAATGTCCGAGCCGAAGGCTCCACCGGTCAAGAAGTTGCCTGCCAGTTGCTTTTCCAGATCGCGGCGGTCGGTCACCACAACCAGACGGCAGGCCTTAAGCTTCTCGTGCAGCAGCAGCGCCTTGCACAGCATCACCATCGTGAAGCTCTTGCCCGAACCGGTGGTGTGCCAAATCACCCCGCCTTCGCGTGCGCCATCGGGCTTGACCCGGCTGATCTGGTCAAGCAGCGCGCGGATGCCAAAGAATTGCTGATGGCGGGCTACGATCTTGTCTACCTTGCGGTCGAACAGGACGTATGAGCGGACGAATTCGAGCAGGCGCTCGGGCGTGCACAGGCCGATCATCAGTCGGTCCTGTGCGGTGACAGCCTGTTCGCCGCTCCATAGGTGCCGAAAGTGGTCACGCACTTCGCGCACATGGTTCTTCAGGATCGTCGCGCGCGGATCGATTTCCGTTACGGCGTTCTTGATCTGTCGGAAATGGTCCTCGGAAAACTCCTCTTCGCGCCATTGCGCCCAAAACTTGCGCGGGGTCCTGGTGGTGCCATAGCGTCCATCAGTCATGCCGATGGAGAGCAGCAGATGGGCATAGGCGAACAGGTGCGGGATTTCCTCCTGCCCCTGATTGCGGATCGTTTGACTGATCCCTTCGTCGACCATCGACTTGTTGGGATTGCCACTGTCGGGCCGCTTGGCTTCGATCACCAGCAGCGGGATGCCGTTGACGAAGCCGACGATATCAGGCCGCCGCGTGTGGGTGCCCGGTACGGCGAGCACCTCCATCTCATCACTGACGACAAAGCTGTTTGCCAGCGGGTGAGCCCAGTCGATGATCGGCACGGTGACGCTGTGCTTCTTGCCATCAACGAATTCGGTGACGGTGATGCCCAGCGTGATGGCGTTGTAGAGCTTCTCGTTGGCGGTGATCAGCCCTTCATTGAGCGCGGGCGACGTCAGCTCGCGGACAATCTGATCGATCGCGTTGGTCGAAAGCGGGTAGGTCCGTCCCTTGTAGTCGAAGGTCCGCCGCCGCAGCTGCTCAACCAGCACATCTCGCAGGACGACTCCCTGATTGCCCCCGCGCGCGGCGAGGCAAGCCTCGGGCGAGAGATAGTCCCAGCCTAGCGACACCAACGTTGCAAGGGCCGGGATATGGGAGCTGTAGAGCTCGGCGGTATTGGGAGTAATGGTCATTGCGCCACCCCAGTCAACCGATTGGGATAACGGCATTTCTCACGAATTGCGGAATTGCTCCCAGCTTCACAAGCGACGAGCCGAGTCAACTCTTTGTTGACATGTTGGGGATATATCCCCAGATCACTTCCGAGTTCACTGCCTACCGGCTTTGAACCTATCAAGGCCTTGGACGCTGGGCCAGCGTAGCGAACCAACGTCCAATTATCCCTTTCGCAGCACATTTTCGCAATCCTGTCTGTTCCAGGCTGGGGCCTGCTGGACCTTGGGCAGACGGTTGTTGTTGACCGCATAGCAGGTCAGGAATTCGGCCTTCAGGCTGCCGTCCTGCTTCATGCCCATGATCAGCACGACGATGAAATTCTGGTGGCGCAGTTCCACGCGCCGCGCCGGATCATGCGTCTTTGTTTTGGCAAGATAGCCTTGCAGGCGTTGTGTCGTGGGATCGGTCAGTGTGGCTTCGATCCAGTCCATCCGCTCGGCGCGGACAGCCGAAAACGTATCGTCCTTGTGGACCACGGTATCGAAGAAGGCGTGATAGAAAGCGTGGCGTTTGAAAAAGACGGGGATGCCGTCATGCGTCATCAGCGGCCCGGCGCAATACTTGGCCACGAAATGCTGCTGATAGGCGGCCTGATCCGCCAGCTTGAGCAAGGGTGGCGGCATTACCAGCCTCCCTGCAGATTGATCTTGAAGACGTTAAACTTTTCCTCGCTCTTCCAAGTCGGCCCGATCTTGCGGCCGAGACGCGCCTCGATCCGTTCGACGATAGCCAGCTTGGCGGGCGATGCGGGCGCATCGAAGTTGAGGCGGCTGCTGGCTGCGCCCAGAAGGATGTCACACAGCTGCATCAGCACCAGCTGGCCGGATGGCAGGGGCTGCACATTCAAAATTTCGGCGGAAAGGTTCGCATTGCTCAGCACCTTGCGCAGTTCGGCAAGGCGGGTGGGCGAACGGTTGGATTTCAGGTCGCAGAAGACGGTGTATTCGTTAAAGTCCAGAATCCAGTGGTGCAGCAGCTGATAATAGAATTTGTAGAAGCCCAGTTCGCCGTCACCATCGTGGAAGTGGTCCAGATTAGTCTTTTCGTGATCCACTGCGATACAGCGGAAGCGCATATCCGCTGCGTAGCCGAAGAAGAGGTCGATAACCTCGGCATAGAAATCAAGCCGGGAAGGAGAAATCTTGCGCCATTTCATTTCGCCATGAACGTTATGCCGCTCGCGCAGCGCTGCGATCTTGGCCTTGGCCTCTTCGCGCAAGTCGGCTGGCAGCCACAGCGCGCCGATCATCAGATACTTGGCGCGTGGCTTTTCGGAGGTGAAGAGGTCCGGTAGGGCCTCATCGCAGTAGACTTCGAACTTCATGCCGCCCGGCTCCTCAGCTCGACTACCGCCAGGAACAGGCTGAATAGCTGTCCGGCCAGGCGCTCGGCCTTTTGCCAGGACATGCGCTGCGCGGTGGCGTCGAAGGCATTGTCCCACTGCGTTGGCGGCGGGACGGAAGTGAGTTCGCGGTAAAGGCTGTCCAGCGATGCCGCGAGTTCGTCGGGCAGCTTGTGCATCTTCGGGCTGCGGATCGGCAGGAGATACTGCTTGCCAACGCGCGCGAGGCGTTCCGGGCGGGTGCCTTTGCCGGTCGCCATGATCTCCATCGCGCCCAACAGCTTTTCATAGGCATAGCCGTAGGGCGCGATTGCCATCAGGCCACCTCGCTTTCCGGGAGTTTGATCCTCCGTTTGCCGGTGAGCAGTTGTTGCATCAGCGCTGCTTTTTCCTGGCGGAGGGCGGTGAGTTGGGTCTCGTAGGCGCGAGTGGAATCGTCCATGCTCGCAAACGCCGCTGCAATTGCTCGCTGCTCCTCGATGTCAGGTACGCAAGTGCGGATCTTCGCGAGGTGGGGATACTTGAGGTTCCAAGTGTCGGACACCAGCCCCTGCGAATGGCGTTCAAACACGTGGATCATCTTCGGCTGCTTGAACAAGTAGGCATAGAACAAGGCATCATGCCCCTTGCGCGGGGTGACGATGGTGTATGCTGGGCTGACTTTTCCGGTCAGCGTGCTGAGAGCAGAAGCTCCCTGCCACATACGCATGGTGTTGTAGGCAATGTCGCCAGCGCGGACCGTCTTGTAGTTTGACTGATCATCGCTCGAAATGTTCCGGCGACCGGCTTCGCCTTGGGGAATGACGCCGTTCGCCTGTGTTACCGAGAGCAGAGGAAGCTGATCGTCGCCACGCTCCACGCGTTCCGAGAAAGCGGCTCCAAGCCTGATCTCACGCCACTCGCCCGAAAAGCCGGGGAGGCGTTTTTTGGATGGGGTGGTGCTTTGCGGGAGCAGCTGCTGCATCAGCGCCTGCTTCTGCGCGCGGGCGTTGGCGATTAGCGCCTCGACTGTCTCGATAGCGCGGTTCCAGGTTTCAACGGCAGTCCAAATAGCCTTCTGCTCATTCTCGGGCGGGAAATAGAAGCGTAGGCCATAAATCGGCTTTTGGCTTACTAGTGGTTGACCACCCTTCGCGCGCAGACGCGACAAATCATAATGCTGAAGCTTGATTGCAAGGAAACGGCGGTCAAAGCCTGCCTCGATGGTTTTGACGTAAAGCGCGTTATCCGTGATCCACTTTGCCCCCGGCACAAAGCGGGTAATGCCGCAGTACTCGCCAACACGCCCGATGATAATGTCGTCTCCATGTGAGTTGGCCATAGCGGAAAATCCGAGTACGCCATTTCCGCCATACACGGGGTTCCGGCACTGTTCGTCGGCGACAGCGACAACATCGGCAGGCCTGCCGTCTCCGCTGGCCAGTTTGATTACGTTACCGAGCTGAAGCTCCCGCCACCCCTCCGGAATCATTTCGCACCGCCTTTGCCCTTGGCGGGCTTGTCAACGGCAAGCTTTTTCACCTTGGCGGTGGCCTCGATGAAATGCTGCTCAACCGCGCTCGGCGCATTGATCGCGCGGGCATGCCAGCGGTCATATTCGGCATCGACATGGCGCTGCGCCTGTTTGGCGGAAACCCGGCCCGCGCCATCGAGCAGCGGGTGATAGCCCAGCTTGAGGAAATCATCCAGCTTGGCGATCCAGTCGGCCATGTGCATCGGCTTGCGGTTCTTCGCCATCGCCTCGGCAAATTCCAGGAAGGCGACGGTGATGCGGTTCAGCGTCTCCATCTCCTCATCCTGCAGATAGTTCTTGGCGATCTGCGCGTCCTGCTTGGTGGGCAAGCGCCCCCGCTTTTCGCCAGGCCAGCTGGTCAGCCCCATCATCGGCTTGGCGGCATCGGCGCGCGCCAGTTTGGTTTCCGCTGCCGTCTGGCCGTGGGCAGCGTGGTGCATCTTGTTCTGCACCGTCTGGAAGAACTGCTGGCTGGCCTCTGCCCTGGGATCATAGTCCACGGCCGTGGCGTAGATATCCAGCACCTTCTTGTAGAACAGCTTCTCCGACGCGCGGATATCGCGGATGCGGGCGAGCAGCTCTTCGAAATAGTCGTTGTCCGGCTCCTTCAGGCGCTCGTCGTCCATGACGAAGCCCTTGACCAGATACTCGCTCAGCGCCTCTGACGCCCATCGCCGGAACTGCATGCCCCGAAGCGACCGCACGCGGAAGCCGACCGCGAGGATCATTTGCAGGTTGTAGAGCAAAATCTGGCGGGAAACCTTGCGTTTCCCCTCGGTTTGAACTGTCAAGTTTTCTTTGACAGTTGCCGTTTCCTCGAGCTCGCCCTCTTCCAGAATGTTCCGGACGTGCAGGCTGATGCTCTGCTTGGTGGTCTGGAACAGCTCGGCCATTTCGGCCTGGCTGAGCCAGACGCTGCCATCGCTCGCCTGAAGGCGGATGACGGTGACGCCATCTTCCGTCTGGTACTGGATGATCTCGCCAGCCATCAGTAGCCAAGCTCCCTGAGGTAGCCGTCCATCTTGTCTTCCAATGCGGCAAGCTCGGCCTTGAGCTTCAACCGCTCGGCGCGGACGGCGACCAGGTCGATCTCTTCCTCTTCCTCGAAGGTGTCGACATAGCGCGGGATGTTGAGGTTGTAGTCGTTTTCGGCCAGTTCCTCGGGCGTGGCGAGATAGGCGTATTTGTCGACGCTCTCGCGCTTGCGATAGGTTTCGACAATCTTCGCGAGATGGTTCGCATCAAGCTGGTTCTGGTTCTTGCCCGCCTTGAATTCGCGGCTAGCGTCGATGAACAGCACCTTGTCGTCCGTCTTCGTCTTGCGGAAGATCAGGACGCATGCCGGAATGCCGGTGCCGTAAAACAGTTTCTCCGGCAGGCCGATCACCGCTTCAAGCAGGTTTTCCTCAATCAGCTTCTGCCGGATCGTGCCTTCGCTCGATCCACGGAACAGCACGCCATGCGGGGCGACCACCGCCATGCGTCCGGTCTTCGGCTTCATCGTCTCGATCATGTGGAGGATGAAGGCGTAATCACCCTTGGTCTTGGGCGGCAGGCCGCGACGGAAGCGCCCGAACCGGTCATTCTCCGCAGTATCGATGCCCCACTTGTCGAGGCTGAAGGGAGGGTTAGCGACGACCACATCGAAGTGCTTCAGCCGGTCCCTGCTCGGTTCGAGCATATTATTTGTACGGCGAGGATCCACTTCGAGCAGCTTGGGGTTGCGGATGGTGTCGCCCCATTCGATGCGGTGATTGTCCTCGCCGTGCAGGAACATGTTCATCTTGGCGAGCGCCCAGGTGCTGCCGATCGATTCCTGCCCAAAGAGCGCATACCGCTTTGAGCCGCCGAATTTGGCCTGCACGCGGCGACCGCACTTCATCAGAAGCGAGCCAGAACCGCAGGTGGGGTCGCAGGCCTCTTCGCCCTCAGCCATGTCCATGATTTCGGCCATCAGTTCGGATACTTCGGGCGGCGTATAGAACTCGCCCGCCTTGCGCCCTGCATCGGCGGCGAAGTTCTTGATGAGGAATTCGTAGGCGTTGCCGATCACATCGAGGTTGCCGATGCGCGAAGGGCGCATGTTTAACTCGGGACGGGAGAAATCCTCCAGCAGGTGGCGAAGAATGTCGTTCTTCTGCTTTTCCTCACCCAGCTTGTTGGAGTTGAAGCTGATATCCTGAAATACGTCGCGCAGTTTGCCGACGTTAGCCTCTTCGATGGCGTGCAGCGCCTTGTCGATCCGCTCGCCATTCCCCGGTTCATGCCGCGCCTTGTAGAGTGTGGTGAAGTTGGCAGATTCCGGTAGGACGAAACGCTCGCTCGTCATCAGCTCCGCGATCAGTTCGGGCGTGTCGCCATACTGCTTCTTGTACTCGTCATAGTGATCCTGCCAGACGTCCGACAGGTACTTAAGGAACAACATGGTGAGGACGTAGTCCTTGTAAACGTCGGCAGAGACCGTCCCGCGAAAGGTGTCGCAGGCGGCCCAAACGGCCTTGTTCACTTCGTCCTGTTTGATCTGGTCGTTCACGATGTTCTCTGCTCCGAGCGCTGAAAGGCAGGTGCAAGCAGCTGCCGGGCAATGGCCGCCATTTCGGCGGCTCTGTTGTCGATAAGTTGGGTGAGGATCGCACGTTCGCTGCGCATTGCCGCATCCAAATCGACAATGTGCTGCTGCTGCGCCAGTGGTGGGATCGTGATCGGCAGGCTCTCAACCACCTCGCGTTTGAGATTGAGGATGTAGGAGCCGGTCGCGCCCGCTGCGAAGTGGTCTTGCGCGGGCTTCTGCATCATCTGCCAAGCCAGGAATTGGGGCAGGATCGCACTTGTCATGACGCGAATGACGAAGAAATGCGGCGAGCAAACGACCTGCTCACCGCGTTCCTCGATGCAATAGGGGAAGTTGCGTCCACCGCGCGTGGACAAAATGATGTCGTCGGGCCGAAGAAATGCTTTTGTGGATGGGCGTGGCAGCTCGATGCGCGAAAGCCCATTCCAACCGATCCCAGCGTCAGGATCGGTATTGCGCATTTGTATAACGGCGACCCCGCCTTTCGGCAGTGCGTCGATCTTGCCGCGAAAAGGGTAGCCTGCAGAGATTGACGCGAAGCCACCCAACACACCAAAATCATATGCATCAAAGCGCTTCATGCGACTCATAATGAGTTGGCAGACAAGGTTTGTCAATCCATCGTGCATTAAGGCGCTTGACGCATCGAAAATGTGATATGCGGCCTAGCTTCCTAGCTTCGTTTGATCGTGTGCAATCTCGGCGACGTACCTGCGTTACCATCGAGCAGTCGGAATGGCGGCTTCTGGCCTTTGCATTCTGCAAGGGAGACGCTCCGGATCGTCCGACCAAGCTGACGTCAGATTGTTCGTGAGAGCAACGGCTCCGTACCCTCGCTGAGGATCGCAAGATATCGCCGGTAGCTGAAAACGCGACCACGCCGCCTGCCCGTGATTTCCTCAACCACCCCCAAGCATTCAAGGTCGGCGAGCACCGCGTTCACGGTCGGCGCCGACAGGCCAGTCCGTTCGACCAGTTGGTTCGCATTGAGGAACGGGTTCTGCTGGAACAGATCATGGACGCGCAGCGCCGATCCGGCACGATCACTCTCAGCGGTGATCCGTTCGCGATCCTCCTTGAACAGATCGACGATGCGGGTGGCAGCGTCAAAGGCCTGATTGGCGGTATCGGCCACGCCGGCGAGGAAGAAATCGAGCCAAGCCTCCCACGCGCCGCGCTCGCGAACCTCTTGCAGCAGCCGGTAATAGTCGTTCCGGTGCGTCTTCAGATACAGGCTGAGGTAGAGCAGCGGCTTACGCAGCACGCCGTTGACACAAAGGTACAAGGTGACCAGCAACCTCCCAATGCGGCCGTTGCCATCGAGGAAGGGGTGGATCGTCTCGAACTGGACGTGAAGCAGGCCTGCCTTGATGAGTGCCGGCAACCGGGATTCGTTTTCGTGCATGAACCGCTCGAAGGCGTCGAGGCAGCCATCGAGTTCCATGGTTGGCGGCGGAACGAACAGCGCATTGCCCAGGCGGGGGCCGCCAATCCAGTTCTGCGATCGGCGGAATTCGCCGGGACTCTTGGTGCCGCCCCGGCCGCTTTGCAACAGGCGTTCGTGCATTTCGCGGATGAGGCGAAGCGAGAGCGGCATTTCCTCCAGCCGTTCGAGACCATGCATCATGGCATCGACGTAGTTAGAGACCTCGCGGATATCGTCGATCGGCTGCCCGGCCTGCGCCTCGGTTTCGAAGCGAAGCAGGTCGGAGAGCGTCGATTGTGTGCCCTCGATCTGCGACGAAAGCACCGCTTCCTTCCTTACGTACATGTAGAGGAAGAGTTCCTGACGCGGCAGCAGCATGGTGATGCCGTCGAGGCGGCCTAGGGCACGCTCAGCGAGGCTGAGCCGGTCGAGCAGCGCCAGCACGTCGATCGGTGGCGCAGGTGGCAGCGGCGGCGGCACGAATGCCCTGACAATCTCTCCGGCGACGGGGGTTTCCACAAAACGGCCCAGCCGCGGATTCGGTTCTGGATCAGCCATGCGCGCCAATATGCATGGCACGCCTTATTTAAGCAATCTCCCCTTCACTTAATTAGCAAATGAGCTAAGATAAGCAGGCTTAAATAAGGGAGGCGGCAAGGTGCGCGATCATCTGGAACACACGCTGGATAGCGTTCGTGCGTGACGCGCGATCATCGGCGCGCCCGTCGATGTGGTCAAGGCTTGCCAACTTCATGGCGTACCGCGAGAATCCCCTTCGTGCGGAGTGATATCGACCATCTGCCCCTGGTCCAGCAAAGCGAACTGGACCGCGTGAAGCAAACGCTCATGGGCGAATTTGCCGATGCAATCGCGCGCGCAAACCAGCCGTGGAAGAAGAACGGCAAGATCCTCAAGATCATTCTGTTCGGTAGCTATGCCCGGACCGACTGGGTGGACGAGCCGGAGAATGGCTACCAGTCGGATTTTGACCTGCTGGTCATCGTCAGCCACCCAGATCTCACCGACGTCGCCGATTACTGGTATGTCGCCGAGGACAAGATCCTGCACGACAGCGCGATCGCGCGGCCGGTGAACATCATCGTCCATACGCTGGACGAAGTGAATCAGGCGCTGAGCCGGGGCGAGTATTTCTGGACTGACATCGCCCGTGACGGAATCGTGCTCTACGAGTTGCCGGGTAGCGCGCTCGCAATGCCTAAACCGCTGACGGCCGCCGACGCCTATGAGATGGCATCAGCCTATTTCCATGATTGGCTGGCTAAGGTCGACAGCGGTATCAAGCTGGCGTCCTTTGCGATCCCCAAGAA
Organism: Novosphingobium organovorum; assembly: GCF_022832435.1. Taxonomy (GTDB): domain Bacteria; phylum Pseudomonadota; class Alphaproteobacteria; order Sphingomonadales; family Sphingomonadaceae; genus Novosphingobium; species Novosphingobium organovorum. The sequence continues at coordinate 36,818 of NZ_JALHLF010000016.1, forward strand.
GGCGAAAGCAAAGATGCAGCCTTCCTTCTGCATCAGGCGACGGAACGTGCCTATATCTGCTTCCTACTGGTCCGTACCCTCTATTTTCCTCGCTCGCACAACATCAAGTTTCTGCGCTCGCTTGCCGAGGACAGCGAACCGCGCCTGATCGAAGTATGGCCGCGCGCCACCAGGATCGACCGCCGCCGGTTCGAACTTCTGAAGCGCGCCTATGTCGAGGCCCGCTATTCGGCGAGCTACGAGATCGGCAATGACGACCTCGACGCCCTGTCGCAAGCGGTCCGTGCCCTGCGCGATATCGTCGAGATCGTCTCGCGCGAACGCCTCGAAACGCTGAAAGCCGACGCCGGCCTCTAACCGCCAGGCACCCACTCCCGGATAGCCTTCCGTTCCGGCATCCAACCGGAACAGGCCGGCGCGAGCCCATCTGCGCCCATCAGCCCCGTTCAATTTTCAGCGCCTGTCACCGAGTCTGAAACCGCCCGAACCGGTCCTGTCCGGCGGGCGGGAGCCTCGACGTGACACCCACCAAATTGCTCATCGGCCAGATCATCGTCGTCTTCGCCATCGTCCTGCTGGGCATCTGGGCGGCGACACAATGGGCGGCAGCCATGCTGGCCTATCAACCAGAACTGGGTGCGCCCTGGTTCCGGCTCGATGGCGTGCCGGTCTACCATCCCTGGGCGCTGTTTCCGTGGTGGTATCACTACGATGCTTATGCTCCGCACGTTTTTGACCGGGCGGGCATGTTCGCAGGCGCCAGCGGCTTCATCGGCTGTGCGGCGGCGATCTTCGGTTCGCTGTGGCGCGCGCGACAATCGAGCAACGTCACCACTTACGGGTCAGCCCGCTGGGCAAGCCGCCGCGAAATCGAGCGCGCCGGGCTGCATCACGACGCCGGCGTGATGCTCGGCACGCTTCGCGGCCGCTATTTGCGCCATGATGGCCCCGAGCATGTCATGGCGTTCGCACCGACCCGCTCGGGCAAGGGCGTGGGTCTCGTCGTCCCCACCTTGCTCTCCTGGACCGGCTCGGCGGTCGTTCACGATATCAAGGGCGAAAACTGGACGCTGACCGCCGGATGGCGCGCGCGGTTCTCGCACTGCCTGCTGCTCAACCCGACCGACGCCGCGTCGGCGCATTACAATCCGCTGCTCGAGGTTCGGCGCGGCGTGGACGAAGTGCGCGACGTCCAGAACATCGCGGATATCCTGGTCGACCCGGAGGGCGCGCTCGAACGCCGCAATCACTGGGAAAAGACCAGCCATTCGCTGCTGGTCGGCGCGATCCTCCACATCCTCTATGCCGAGGAGGAGAAGACGCTAGCGCGGGTCGCGACCTTTCTTTCCGACCCGCAGCGCAGCTTCGTCGCCACGCTCCGCAGGATGATGACCACCAATCATCTCGGCGACGACAAGAATCCCAAGGTCCATCCCGTCGTCGCCTCCGCCGCGCGCGAGTTGCTCAACAAGAGCGAGAACGAGCGCTCGGGCGTGCTGTCGACCGCGATGTCCTTCCTCGGCCTCTATCGCGATCCGACCGTTGCCGAGGTCACCTCGCGCTGCGACTGGCGCATCGCCGACCTGATCGAGGCCGACCGGCCGCTGTCGCTCTATCTGGTCATCCCGCCCTCGGACATCAGCCGCACCAAGCCGCTGATCCGACTGGTGCTCAACCAGATTGGCCGTCGCCTGACCGAGCGGCTGGACCAGCCCGGCACTTCCGCACGCCGGCACCAGCTCCTGATGATGCTCGACGAGTTTCCGGCGCTCGGCCGCCTCGACTTCTTCGAGACCAGCCTCGCCTTCATGGCCGGCTACGGCATCCGTGCTTTCCTGATCGCGCAGAGCCTCAACCAGATCGAGAAGGCCTATGGCGAGCACAACGCCATTCTCGACAATTGCCATGTCCGGGTCGCCTTCGCGACCAACGACGAACGCACCGCAAAGCGCATTTCCGACGCGCTCGGCACGGCAACCGAGCAGCGCGCCATGCGCAACTATGCCGGCCACCGACTCGCGCCCTGGCTCGCCCATGTCATGGTCAGCCGCCAGGAGACCGCCCGCCAGCTCCTGACGCCCGGCGAGGTGATGCAGCTGTCGCCCGACGAGGAGATCGTGCTCGTCTCCGGGCTTGCACCGATCCGCGCACGCAAGCTGCGTTATTTCCGTGATCGCAACTTCGCCGCGCGCGTGACTCCCGCGCCGGTGCTGACGCCGGGCCGCTATCCCGATTGCCCGAAGCCGCGCGGCGATGACTGGTCCGACCGGGTGCGCGGGATCGATGCCCGGCTACATCAGGCCGAGGACGCCGCGGGTGGCGAGGACGATGGCGGTGTGCAGCAGCAGCGCCATCCTGGTCTACCCGAGCAACCAGCCAAGAGCGTCGACGCCGCAGAAACGCGCGATCCGCAACTTGTGCCCGACGATGACGATGTCGCGGCCGACAAGCGCGCCATGGACCAGGCGCAGGGCCTGAGCGCCGTCGCCCGCGGCTATGCGATCAACGAGGGCGCCCACCGCGACCTCGTGCCCGGGCTGTGAGGCGGCGATGAAGATCCGCCAGAACCTCTATCTCGACCGCGAGATTGGCGACGCGCTCGAAGCGCTCGCCGCCGGCAACCGTGGGAACAAGAGCCACCTAGTCAACGACGCGCTCCGCGACTGGCTGGCGCGCCGGGGGACCAAGGAAGTCGACGATCTTTTGAAGGTCCGTCTCGACCGGCTGTCGCGCGAGCTCGACGGCGCGCGGCGCGACATCGATGTCCTGCTGGAAAGCCTGTCGCTGTTTGTCCGCTACCAGTTGATGGTGACGGCGCCGCTGCCCGAGGCCGATGCCACAGGCCGCGCGATCGGACGCGACCGCTTCGAATCCTTCGTCGCCCAGGTCGGTCGCCAGATCGCTGCAGGCACGCGCACGCTGGCACCGCCCGAACCAAAGGGAGGCCGGTCATGATGACGGCCGTATCCGCGGATCGTCGCCGCGCCATGCTGCGCACCGCGATGGGGCCGGCAATCGCGGCCGCGCTCTCCGATCCCCGCGTCATCGAAATCATGGTCAATCCCGACGGCGCGCTCCGCGTCGACATCCTCGGTGAAGGCCGGGTCGATACCGACGTGAAGCTCGATGGCTCCCAGGTCGAGCGGATCATCCGGCTGGTGGCATCGCATGCCCGTGCCGAGGTCCATGGCGAGCGTCCCATCGTCTCGGCCGAGCTGCCGCCGCATGGGCAAGGCGCAGGCGAGCGCTTCGAAGGCATTCTGCCGCCGGTCTCGACCGCGCCCTGTTTCTCGATCAGGAAGCCCGCGGCGCGGGTCTATACCCTGATGGACTATGTGGCTGACGGCATCATGTCGGCCGAGGCTGCCCGTATGCTTTCGTTGGCAGTGGTCGATCGCCGGAACATCCTGATCGCCGGCGGCACCAGCTCGGGCAAGACCACGCTCGCCAATGCGCTGCTCGCCGAGATGGCGCATCTCGACGAGCGGGTCATCCTGATCGAGGATACCCGCGAGCTTCAATCGCCCGCCCGCGACACGGTCGCGCTCAGGACGAGAGCGGGCGCTGTCACGATGGGCGACCTGGTGCGCTCAACGCTGCGCCTGCGGCCCGACCGCATCATCGTCGGCGAGGTTCGCGGCGGCGAAGCGCTCGACATGCTCAAGGCCTGGAACACCGGCCATCCCGGCGGGATCGCGACCGTCCACGCCAACAGCGCGTCTTCCGCGCTCTACCGGATCGAACAGCTCATCCAGGAAGCCGTCGTCACCGTGCCGCGCCGCCTGGTCGCCGAGGCGATCAACCTGATCGTCTTCATCGCCGGCCGCGGCACCGCGCGGCGCATCGAGACGATCGCCTGCGTCGCGGGCATCGACCCCGATGGCGGCTACGCCGTCGTCGATCTCTCCCCAACCCCTGACCACACAGGAGACTGACATGCGCACCTTTCCCATTCCCAATCGTGACCGCCTTTTCCTGACCGGCCTGCTGCTCGGCCTTTCGCTCACCCTGACCGGCACGGCCCATGCCAGCGGTTCGGGCATGCCATGGGAGCAGCCGCTCCAGCAGGTGCTGGAATCCGTGCAGGGACCCGTCGCCAAGATCGTCGCGGTGATCATCATCATCGTGACCGGGCTGACGCTGGCTTTCGGCGAGACGGCGGGCGGGTTCCGACGGCTGATCCAGATCGTCTTCGGCCTGTCGATCGCCTTCGCCGCCTCGAGCTTCTTCCTGTCCTTCTTCAGCTTCGGCGGCGGGGCGCTCGTCGCATGAGCCACATTGAGGGCTTCGAGGCGCCGATCCACGCCAGCCTGGGCTCGCCGATCCTGCTCGGCGGCGCACCGCGCGCGATCGCGATCGTCAACGGCACGATCGCGGCCGCGGTCGGTCTCGGTCTCCAGCAGTGGCTGGTCGGCATCGCGCTCTGGGCGGTCGGCCACAGCGTCGCAGTGTTCGCCGCGCGCCGCGACCCCGATTTCGCGCCCGTGCTGCTCCGCCATCTGCGCCAGAAGGGATATCTGGCATGTTGAACCTCGCCGAATATCGGTCGCGGGCCGACCGCCTCGCCGATCATCTGCCCTGGGCCGCGCTGGTGGCGCCCGGTGTCGTCCTCAACAAGGATGGCAGCTTCCAGCGCAGCTTTGCCTTTCGCGGTCCCGACCTCGAAAGCGCGACAGAAGCTGAACTCGTCTCGGCCTGCGCGCGCGCCAACAATGTGCTGAAGCGCCTCGGTACAGGCTGGGCGCTATTCTTCGAGGCTGAGCGGCGCGGGAGCCAGGGCTATCCGGACAGCACATTTCCCGACGCCGCATCCTGGCTGGTCGATCAGGAACGGCGTGCCGGGTTCGAAGCCGAGGGCCAGCATTTCGAGAGCATCTATCACGGCACGCTGACATGGCTGCCGCCCGCCGACAGCAACGATGCCGCCGGACGGAGCCTGGTCGAACGGCCCGACGATGCGCAGGGCCGCGACTGGCGCGCCAGCCTTGCCGGCTTCATCGCCGAAGTCGACCGCATCCTCGACCTTCTCTCCGGCTTCATGCCCGAAGTCCGTGCGCTCGATGATGCCGAGACGCTGACCTATCTCCACGGCACGATTTCAGATCGTAGCCATGCGGTCGCGGCACTCGATACGCCGATCTATCTCGACGCACTGCTCGCCGACACGCCGCTGGTCGGCGGCCTCCAACCGAAGCTTGGACGAACACATCTCCGCACACTGACCGTGCTGGGATTCCCGAACCTGAGCCGGCCCGGCATCCTCGATGCGCTTAACCACCAGGATTTCGGCTACCGCTGGGTCACCCGCTTCATCGCGCTCGACAAGCAGGACGCGACCAAGGCTCTGACCAGGATCAGGCGGCAATGGTTCAACAAGCGCAAGTCGATCACCGCGCTGCTGCGCGAGGTGATGTACAACCAGCCGGTCCAGCTCCTCGATACCGACGCGGACAACAAGGTGGTCGATGCTGATCTCGCGCTGCAGGCGCTCGGCGGCGATCATGTCGCCTTCGGCTACCTCACCACCACGATCACCGTTGCCGATACCGACCGGGCGCGGGTGGAAGACAAGGTCCGCGCGGTCGAGCGGATCGTCAACGGCCTCGGCTTCACCTGCGGTCGCGAAAGCCTGAACGCGGTCGAGGCCTGGCTGTCTTCGCTGCCCGGCCAGGCCTATGCCAACGTCCGCCAGCCGCTGGTCCATACGCTAAACCTCGCCCATCTCATGCCGCTGTCTTCGGTCTGGGCGGGGCCGACGGAGAACCGTCACCTCGGCGGGCCGCCGCTGCTCCATGCCCAGACCAGCGGATCGACGCCGTTCCGGTTCTCTACCCATGTCGGCGATGTCGGGCACATGCTCGTCGTCGGGCCGACCGGGGCCGGAAAGTCGGTGCTGCTCGCCCTGATCGCGCTGCAGTTCCGCCGCTACACGAATTCCCAGGTCTATGTGTTCGACAAGGGCTTCTCGGCGCGCTCGGCGGTGTTGGCGATGGGCGGAGCGCACCATGCTCTCGGGCTCGGCGCGGAGGGCGGCCCTCATGGCGAGGATGCCCTGGCGTTCCAGCCGCTGCGCCGGATCGACGATGCCGGTGAACGCAGCTGGGCGGCGGAATGGATCGCAGCGCTGCTGGCGCACGAAAAGATCTTGGTTACGCCCGAGGTCAAGGACGCCGTCTGGTCGGCGCTGAACAGCCTCGCTTCGGCACCGCCGCAGGAGCGCACGCTGACCGGGCTCGCCATGCTGCTCCAGTCGAACGCGCTTCGCACCGCGCTCACCGCCTATACGCTCGAGGGACCCTATGGCCGCCTGCTCGATGCCGCTGAGCAGAATCTCGCGCTGGCGGATGTCCAGTGCTTCGAGACCGAAGCGCTGATGGGGCAATCCGGGGTGGTCGCCCCGGTGCTGACCTATCTCTTCCACCGGCTCGATGAACGCTTTGATGGCCGTCCGACCCTGCTGATCCTGGACGAGGCCTGGATCTTCCTCGACCATCCGCTCTTCGCCGCGCGCATCCGCGAATGGCTGAAGACGCTGCGCAAGAAGAACGTCGCGGTGCTCTTCGCGACCCAGAGCCTGGCCGACATCGCCGACAGCAGCATCGCCCCGGCCATCATCGAAAGCTGCCCGCAGCGCATCCTGCTTCCCAATGATCGGGCAATCGAGCCACAGTCACGCGCCGCCTATGAACGCTTCGGCCTCAACGACCGGCAGATCGAACTGATCAGCCGCGCGACGCCCAAGCGGCATTACTATCTGCAATCGGCGCGCGGCAATCGCCTGTTCGAACTCGGCCTGGGTCCGATCGCACTGGCGCTCTGCGGTGCGTCCGATCCCGACAGCCAGAAGCGAATCGACGGCCTTCTCACAGAGCGCGGCGCGGAAGGCTTCGCCGCTCACTTCCTGCGCTCCGCCGATCTCGCCTGGGCCGCTGATCTGATCGGCGAGTTTCCCGGCGCCGCCCGATCCACCGCTCCCCAACCTCCAGCCCCCGGAGAATGACCATGACCAGAATGCTGCCCTTCAAGAAGCCCCTCATCGCCGGCGCGCTCGGCTGCGCCGTCACCGGCGCGCTCGCCCTCGCCACGCTGGCGACGAGCGAGCCTGCCTGGGCACAATGGACCGTGTTCGATCCCTCGAACTACAGCCAGAATATCCTCACCGCCGCGCGCACGCTCGAGCAGATCAACAACCAGATTCGCATGCTCCAGAACCAGGCGCAAAGCCTCATCAATCAGGCGAAGAACCTGACGACGATCAGCTTTCCCGAGTTGCAGGCGCTCAAGCAGACCATGCAGCAGATCGACCAGTTGATGGGCCAGGCGCAGGGCATCCAGTTCAAGGTCGCAAGCCTCGACCAGCAGTTCCGCTCACTCTACCCTGACAGATTCGCGCAAAGCCTGACCACCAGCCAGCAGGTCCAAAGCGCCCGGGCGCGGATGGACACTGCGCGCGCGGCCTTCAAGCAGACCATGACCGTGCAGGCGCAGGTGGTCGAGAATATCGCCGCCGATCAGGCGGCGCTGACGGGCATCATCGCGCGAAGCCAGAGCGCCGAAGGCGCACTGCAGGCCAGTCAGGCGACCAACCAGCTTCTGGCGCTGGTCGCAAAGCAGCAGTTCCAGATCCAGACTCTCATGGCGGCGCAATACCGTGCCGAAGCGATCGAGCGGGCGAACCAAGCCCAGTCGCGTACCGATGCCCAGAGCGCTTCGGCGAAATTCCTCGGCTCCGGCAGCGCCTACACGCCCCAGTAGGCCCGCCGGTCAGGGCGGCGGCGATCCTCCGCGCCTCTGTCGCCGCCGTCGCCGCGAGGTCCGGCTCCCGCTCCCCGAGACCGCGCCTCGCGGCATCCTTTGAACCAAGCATCAGGACACGAAGCGCATGGGCGATCTCAATGTCATCGATCAGTTCATGGCGGCCTTCGTCCGCTATATCGACAGCGGCTTCGGCCTGCTGGGCGGCGACGTCAGCTTTCTGACGCGCACACTGATCGCGCTCGACATTACGCTGGCTGGGCTGTTCTGGGCATTGGGCGGCGAGGACAATGTGCTTGGCCGCCTGATCCGCAAGATCCTCTACATCGGCGCCTTCGCGTTCATCATCAACGGTTTCTCGACCCTCAGCGACATCATCTTCCGATCGTTCGCGCAGGCCGGGCTGACCGCAGGCGGTGGGACGATCACCGCTGCTGATCTGCTGAAGCCCGGCCGTCTTGCCGGGACCGGCTTCTCCGCTGCCTGGCCGCTGCTCCAACAGGTCAACCAGTATCTCGGCTTCACGACGTTCTTTGACAACTTCCTGACGATCGTGGTGCTGCTGGTCGCGTGGGTGATCGTGATCCTCGCCTTCTTCATCCTCGCCGTGCAGATGTTCGTCACGATCCTCGAGTTCAAGCTGACCTCATTGGCCGGCTTCATCCTCGTGCCCTTCGCGCTGTGGAACCGGACCAGTTTCCTGGCCGAGCGCGTGCTCGGCAATGTCGTGTCGTCGGGCATCAAGGTCATGGTGCTCGCGGTCATCGTCGGCATCGGCTCGAACTACTTCACCCAGTTCACCGCCGCGCTCCAGGGTCAGGAACCCGACATTGGACAGGCCATGAGCCTCGTGCTGGCAAGCCTTGCTCTTTTCGGGCTCGGCATCTTCGGTCCCGGCATTGCCTCGGGTCTTGTCGCGGGCGCGCCGCAACTGGGGGCGGGCGCAGCGCTCGGCACCGCGCTTGGCGCGGGCGGCATCATGTACCTCGGCGGCGCAGGGGCGGTCGATGCTGCCCGCGGTCTGGCTGCGGCCGGACTCGGCGCAATGCGTGCAGGCACCGCGATGGGTTCGGCGGCATCGACCGCCTACACGCTCGGTCAGGAAGGCGCAGGCGCATCCAGCGTCGGCGCCGGTATCGGCGGAATGGCGAGCGCCGCGGCCGGTGCCACGCGGTCGCGGATGTCGGCTGCGCTGGGTCTTGGCGAGGCCGCCGAATCTGGCCGCCAGGCCGCATTCAACGCCATGACCGGACGGCCGGCATCCGTCGCCGGAGATGCCGCGGATAGCGCATCATCCATGCCCGGATGGGCACGGGCGATGAAGGCGCAGCAGAGCGCCCGCCATCACCGCCAGACCGCCATGCACGCTGTCCAATCCGGCGACCGTGGCGGTCATGGCGCAACCCCCGACATCAAGGAAAGGGAGGACTGATCCTCATGATTTTCAAGCGCGCCGTCCAGCGATACGGACATACACCCGAGCCAGAGACGCCCTATCAACGTGCCGGGCAACTCTGGGACGAACGCATTGGCTCAGCCCGCGTCCAAGCCCGCAACTGGCGGCTGATGGCCTTCGGCTGCCTCGGCCTCAGCACCGCGCTTTCGGGAGGCCTGCTCTGGCAGTCGCTGCAAAGCCGCGTCGTTCCCTATGTGGTCGAGGTCGACAAGCTCGGCGAGGCGCGCGCCGTCCAGCCCGCCGACAAGGATTATCAGCCGACCGATCCGCAAGTTGCCTGGTTCCTCTCCCGGTTCATCGAGCATGTGCGCTCGGTCTCGCTCGATCCGGTGCTGATGCGGCAGGACTGGCTTTCGGCCTATGATTTCACGACGAAGCGCGGGAGCATATTCCTCGGTGATTACGCCCGCGCTGCCGATCCGTTCGGTCATATCGGCGAGCGCACCGTCTCGGTGCAGGTCACCAGCGTGGTGCGCGCCTCGGACAAGTCGTTCCAGATCAAATGGGTCGAGACCGCCTACGAGCGAGGCGCTCAGGCAGGCACCTCGCATTGGACGGCAATCCTGACCGTTCAGATGGTGCCGCCGACCAGCGCCGATACGCTGAGAAAGAACCCACTCGGCATCTACGTCGATGCAATCGACTGGAGCCGTGAGCTCGAGCCAGCCGGTTCCTCGCCAACGGCCGTCGCGCCGGCGCGCGCTGCGCTGCCGTCACCGGCCAGCATCCCCGCTGGATCGCCGCTCGACCCCAACCTCGGCGCCGCAACAAATCAGGAGACCCAGCCATGAAAGCCGCTTTTCGCGCGGCGACGGCACTTGCCCTCGCTGCTCCCGCTGCCGCCCAGACCACATCGACGGCTCCGGCATTGCCCGCGCGCGCAGCGGTGCCATCGGTTGCGGTCGCGGCACCGCCTGGCGCACCTGTCGAATCGTCTCCGCCGAAGGCCGCCACGCCGGTCCCGCGCCGTCGCCATATTTCCCCTTCGCCGGCCGAACTGCGCGTCTGGGCCGCCAATCGCGCCGCGACGCTCGAACCGGCGACCCGCGGCTATCTCAATGCAGTGCAGGTCTTTCCGTACATCGACGGCGTGATCTACCATGTGCTGACCGCGCCAGGCCAAGTCACCGACATCGCGCTCCAGCCCGGCGAGACGCTGGTGGCGGTGGCGGCGGGCGATACCGTGCGCTGGGCGATCGGCGATACGACTAGCGGTTCGGGTGAGACCAAGCGCACGCATGTGCTGGTAAAGCCGTTCACGGCTGGGCTCGCCACCAATGTGATCATCACCACCGATCGGCGGACTTATCATCTGGCGCTCACCAGTACCGCGCGCACGGCCATGTCGGCGCTTTCCTGGACCTATCCGCAGGACGCGCTAATCGCATTGAAGGCCGCCGCCGAAGCGGCGCGAGCAGCGCAGCCGGTGGCTTCGGGGCTCGCCGTCGAGCAGTTGCACTTTGGCTATGTCATTACCGGCGACAAGCCTGCCTGGCGGCCGCTGCGCGCATTCGATGACGGGCGACAGACGTTCATCGAGTTCCCCGCCAGTCTCGGTGAAAGCGAAGCGCCACCGCTGTTCCTGGTCGATGCCAAGGGCAATGCCGAGCTGGTCAACTACCGCGTGCAGGGCCGCTACTATGTCGTCGACAGGATCTTCGATGCGGCCGAACTGCGCCTCGGGCTCAAGCATCAGGACGTGGTGCGGATCAGTCGGCGGAGGCCGTCGTGACCGAGGCGGTGACGACACAGCCTGCCAAGCTCGATCCCGAGAACCTGGCGCTCCGTTCGCGCCCGCCGCGCGCGATCCGATTCAAGCGCGGCGTCATCATCGCCATCGCGGCGCTGGGATCGGTCAGCCTCATGACGGTGACATGGCTGGCGCTGAAGCCACGTCTGTTCCACCGCGTCGCAGGTCAGCAGGAGCTCTCCCAGCCCGATCTGCGTCCCGCCAGCGACACGCTCAGCGGCCTGCCGGTAAGCTATGGCGACGTGCCCAGGCTCGGACCGCCGCTGCCCGGCGACCTCGGCAAACCGATCCTTGATCGCCAGCAGCAGCTTGCAACCGGGATCAACCCGAGCGATCAGCAGCGCCAGCAGGCCGAGGCGGCCGAGCATGAGCGCCAGCTTGCCGAACTGAAGGCCGCGCGCGAATCCGGTGTGTTGGTACAGGGACGGCAGGCAGCGGCATCCGCCGAAGCACCGACGGCCAGCGTACCTGCTGGAGAGGGTACCCAGCCCAGTCCGCCGAAACTGGCGCTCGATCCGGCGACCGATCCCAATGCGCAGGGACGCAAGGAAGCCTTCGTCGGGAACCTCGATCCGCGCGGCGACGTCAATCCCCATGTCCTGACACCGCCGCTATCACCCTATACCCTGTCGGCGGGCAGCGTGATTTCCGCGAGCCTGATCACCGGCCTGCGCTCCGATCTGCCCGGGCTGGTCACCGCGCAGATCACTGAGAACACCTATGATAGCGCGACTGGGCGGATCCTGCTCATTCCGCAAGGCGCGCGGCTGATCGGCAGTTACGACTCGGTCGTGGCATTCGGCCAGAGCCGCGCGCTGATCGTCTGGCAGCGGATCGTCATGCCCGATGGTTCATCGTTGCGCATAGACAACGTGCCCGCCACCGATCCCTCGGGCTACGCGGGACTCTCGGATAAAGTCGATTTTCACACCTGGGCCCTGCTCAAGGGCGTGGCGATCTCGACCCTGCTCGGCGTGGGTGCGAACCTGACGTTCACCGGCGAAAGCGACCTCGTCCAGGCGATCCGGGAGTCCACTCAGCAGAACGTGTCCCGCGCTGGCGACCAGATCACGTCCCGCAATCTGCAGATCCAGCCGACGATCACGATCCGGCCCGGCGCTCCGGTACGGCTGATTGTGCACCGTGATCTCATACTTGCACCGTGGCGCAATTAGGAGGAACATATGCCGGAACTCAAGCTTCCTAAGCTGCCGGACAGGACGGCGATCAAGCTATCCTTCACCGTCACGCCAGACCTGCATCAAATGCTCCAGGACTATGCCGCGCTCTATGCAGAGTCCTATGGGCGCGAAGAGCCGATTGCAGAACTCATTCCAGCAATGCTGGCCGCATTCCTCGAAAGCGACCGGGCCTTCTTGCGCTCGCGACGTGTCCCGGTGCGATGATGATCGCCTACGCTTCCCGCATTGGCACAGGTCGCGATCTGGACGCCCTGCGTGCTGCCGGATGGCGGCTGGTGGTATCGGCACGCGGTGTCCTTCGCGCTGAAGGATTCCGCTATGCGCTCGACAATGGCGCGTGGACCTCGTTCCAGCGTGGCGAACCCTCGCATGCAGCCGCGTTCGAGAGGCCGGCCGGGAGGATCACACTATGACGCTCAATTGCCTGCGATCGCGGTCATGACGAGATCGCCAACCATCGAAGAGCGCAGACAGGCGAGGCAGGAAGCCCTTGCCGCTCTGGAGACATTGCCGACCGAGCCGATCAGCGTGCGGGTATCCACTGCGGTGAAGCTCACAGGCATCCCCCGATCGACGCTTTACGAGTTAATCAAGTCCGGCGAGATCGAGACCGTCAAGATCGGCAGATCGACATTCATCCCCTATCGCTGCCTGAGGCGGCTGGTTGAAGGCTGAAGCAGTAAATTGTCGAGGGTGTACGCGCGGCAACGTAAAAAAATGTTGCTGATCGGGAATGAACGCGGCGGCGGAAGATCGATAGCAGCGTCATATTCCCGATTGGGAACATGGATAATCATCGTCTCGACAAGATTGTTTCGTTTGCGATGACAACAATATCGTCCGAGTTTCTTCCGTGCTTATTTTTCCGCGCAGGAGTTCAGAATCGGCGTCATCACTTTCACATGCGCATCGATACGCTCGAGCACCTTCGCTGGGACGACGGCGCGCTCCGGCAGATGCCACCAATGCTCATTGACGCGAGCCACCGTCTCCACGACGGCTTGGAGAACCGCCGGCTCGGGCAGCCTCGCGCGGTTCGCGAAGGATTTCCAGCGCGGCGCCGACAGCGCCTTGAACGACCGTTCGCCACCAAGTGACAGCGCCATGCTGTCTGTGGGAATGTAAGGGATGGTCGATAATACGTCATAGATCGGCGCGAGCGCGGGCGTACTGCCGTCATCACGATAGATCAGCGACCAGTTCTTCAGGTGCATGTCGCCATTGCCGGTCACCACCGCCAGCGCGAGCCGGCGCACAAATTCGAGCGCGGAGGTAGGGGACACGGCCGCGTTCACGGCGGCGGCCACATCGTGATAGGCCGCCCCCTCATATTTGCGCGAAGGATAGACGCCAAACACCTGGGCGAAGTCCTCGATGTGGATTCTTTCACCCTGTGAGCCACGGTCAAAACGCCTGATGAGAAGGACTTTGCCGTCTGACAGCGTGTCGAAATCGTCCGGAATTCCCTCGAAATCGGATTTCTCGACCAGTTCGCGCTCGGGCACGTCCATGCCGATCGCGGCCGCCAAGGCGAGATTGGCAAACTCGTTCTCGGACACACCCGGAAATGCCGTGGAGGGGAACTTCGCGATATATTGCCCCTGGTCGTCATCGAGCGGAAGCGTCAGGCCGCCCCCCTTGCCGGTGTTCTTCATCACCGACAGCTTCATCTGCACGCCCGCGAGTGAAAAACGCGCCTTCGGCTTTCCCTTTGCACTGTCCTGCAACGTTACTTTCGTGCCGTCACTCGGCAGGACCCGGACGGCTCCCGGCAGATCCGCGCCGAGCGCCGCCAACAGGTCGAAATCATTGCCCGGACGGACGGCGTCTGCATGATGCTTTTCCATCGCCTCGCGCAGCTTGTCTTCTGGTAGCAGGTTGGCGAAGAAGGCCGGCAATGCCCCGCTCACCGGCTTGGGATCCTTGCGCAAGCCCCCGGTGGCCGCGCGGAAGGACAGGCTGAGGATCGGCACACCGCCAGTCGTCCGGTATGCCTCGTCAAAGCTGAACGCGTTGAAGTCACCGGGCGTCCTGACGATCACACCGACCTTCAGAGCATTCAGGAACACGTCCAGGGACTGGATCGCCTGAGGTGCGTGAGAAGTCTGAGCCATGAGGTTCGCCTTCAATCCGGCTGTGAAACAAAGGCGGGCAAGTCGTCGTCGTCACGCGGACGCATCAATGCCCGGACGGCCGGGACCATCGCTTGCGGCACCAGCATCATCTCCAGCCCGAGCGCACGGGAGACATTCATGAGCGTCGTTGCGCGCGCTGCAGCAATGCCCGTTTCGATATCGCGATAGCGTGGACGGGATATGCCAGCCAGATCGGCCACCTGTTCTTGCGTCAACCCGGCCGCCAGCCTCGCCTGCCGCAGGAGGTCGCCGAGTTCGCGCAGGGTTTCGGATATAGCGTTCACGGTGATCCCTATACGTTTCAAAATGAAATCACATGAAGCGTCTACATATCTTGCTTTGGCCGGCACGTCAAATTTGAATGATCCCTTTTCATATCATATAGGCTGAATGAGATATGTAAACGTATCATGATTTGGATAACGTCTGCCCGTTCAGGAGCGAAGAGAACAAGCGACTGGTAGCGATGAGACGCTGGGAAATGGCATCTTCAGGGTCTGGCGGCCTATGATCTGTCCGAAATTTGAAGTCGTATTTCGGACAGCGGCGGCTCCTCACGCCGGGTCAAGCGCTTCGGGATGCGCAGATTTCAGGTTATCGTTCCGCGCGAAAATTAGGTTTTCCTGTTTGGAACGATCGGAACCGGGTTATCCGAATCACCCGCCTGATTGACCTGCTTTCAGGTCGGAATTTTCCGTCGAAGGACTCGAACCTCTGAAGCAAAAAGTCCCAGGGTATCGATTATGGCATCTACCGACGACAGACGCAGTATTCTATTGAATTATAATAACAAATTTGCCGTTTTTGAGTTCTCTTCTGGCACCAACACCCTTCTAAAGGGTTGGTTTCTAATGAAACCCCGGAAATCCACCATTCGGTAACCGCTCGGTCGTACACCAACTCGTACACCGAGGCATGAGATGATCGTCGTGGTAGATTACCTCCGTAAGAGCAAGAGCGGCATCCTGATGTACAGGCGCCGGTTCCCGAGGGAGCTGGTGTCGTTGATCCCGTGCAGGAGCCCCAAGGGCCGCGAGTTCTTCCAGTTCTCGCTGAATGGCCAGGGACATCAATGAACCCGTTGCTATGGATCGCTATCGGGCGCTGGAAGCCGAATATAAGGCGATCCTGGGCAACGCGCGGCGCGAAGCCAACCAGAATTACGATCCTCTTGTCGACGCCCTGATCGAGTTCCTCGTAAAGACCTATACCCGCGTTGTCAGGCGGGATGCGGTTTAATTCTCCTCATGCTGCCTGGCAGGTCGGCGCCTTGCCCCAGCGGAACTCGCTATGATCGCACCACATGCGGTGCATGATGACGGCAAGCTTGCGGGCGACAGCAACGCGGGCCTTCGCCATACCGCGTCGCTTCGCGACATTCATGCCCCACGCCGTAAGCCGTTCCCCGAACATCTCCCGCGCGAGCGCGTCGTCATTCCCGCGCCGTGTTCGTGCCCGTCCTGCGGCGGCGCGCGCCTGTCGAAGCTGGGCGAGGACGTGACCGAGACGCTCGAAGTGATCCCGCGCCAGTGGAAGGTGATCCAGACGGTCCGCGAGAAGTTTTCATCCCGGGATTGCGAGGCGGTCACGCAGCCCCCGGCGCCGTTCCATGTCGTGCCGCGCGGATGGGCCGGGCCAAGCTTCCTCGCCATGCTGCTGTTCGAGAAGTATGGCCAGCACCAGCCCCTCAACCGCCAGGCCGAGCGCTTCGCGCGCGAAGGCGTGGCGCTCAGCACCTCGACGCTGGCCGACCAGGTGGGCGCGGCGACCTTCGCCCTGATGCCGCTCTATCGACGGATCGAGGCGCACGTGCTTGCGGCCCGGCGGCTGCATGGCGACGATACGACCGTGCCGGTCCTGGCCAAGGGCAAGACCGATACGGCGCGCCTGTGGGTTTACGTCCGCGATGACCGGCCCTTTGCCGGCAGCGATCCGCCCGCAGCGCTGTTCCACTATTCCCGCGACCGGCGCGGCGAGCATCCGCGGGCGCATCTGGCGTCCTGGGCAGGGATTCTGCAGGCCGATGCCTATGGTGGCTACAACGAGCTCTATGCGCCCGGCCGTCAGCCCGCCCCCGTGATCGAGGCCGGCTGCTTCGCGCATGCGATCTGGCCGCATCGCGTCGGATCGGAGGCGCGGCGATGGAGCTGCTGTGGGCGCTGGCGGAGCGCGCGCCGTACGCCGCCGTGCTGGAGGCCAACTTCCGGTCGCGCAGCGCTTATGAGCGCACGCGTCTGCTCGGTCTCGGCGGGCCAATCCTCGAAATTCACTGTGACTGTGGACCCGAGACCTGCGCATGGCGGTTCCGCGCGCGCGGCGGCAAAGGGACACCACCGGGCCCATCCGCTGAAAGATATCTCGTGCGAAATGCTGGATGAATACGACGGCCCGGTTGGTGTCGGACCGGTCATCCGGGTGGACACGCATGGCCCTGTGAACCTGCCTGGGCTTGCCGCAACCGTGCGGAGCACCCTGAACCGGCTTTGTGCGGAGTGACACCAGAACGCGCCTAGCGCTTTTTTCCAGTCAGGTGGAATTACCAGACGATGCGGAAAATGCGTGAAAACCGCTCTAGCCTGGGGCATCGCCCCCATGGACCTGTCCGAAGGCTCGACGAACTCGGGTTGGGTGGCCCACGATTGGGCCTGCCTGCTGGCGGCATCGAGCCGCTTGTGGTGCCCGAGGCCGCATTGCTCGATGTCTTTGGCGGCAAGGATTGGCGGTACAGCTATCCCAGCGGCGACAGGGGCGAATAGACCGTTATCCTCTTTACGCGCACGGCGGCGCGTGAGGGGGCGTAAACCCTCTCACGCGCGACGCTGGATCGGTGCCGTATGATCAGTCGAGAAAGGCGCGCATCGCGCGCGAACGGCTCGGGTGCTTGAGCTTGCGCAGCGCTTTCGCTTCGATCTGACGGATGCGCTCGCGGGTGACCGAGAACTGCTGGCCGACTTCCTCGAGCGTGTGATCGGTGTTCATGCCGATGCCAAAGCGCATGCGCAGCACGCGTTCCTCACGCGGGGTGAGCGAGGCCAGCGAACGGGTGATCATTTCCTTCAGATTGGCCTCGATCGCCGCATCGACCGGGATCACCGCGTTTTCGTCGCGAATGAAGTCGCCGAGGTGGCTGTCCTCTTCATCTCCGACTGGGGTTTCCAGCGAGACCGGTTCCTTCGCGATCTTGAGCACGCGCTTGACCTTTTCGAGCGGCATCGAGAGCTGCTCGGCCATTTCCTCCGGCGTGGGCTCGCGGCCGTGTTCGTGGAGGAAGCGCCGGTTGGCCCGCACCAGCTTGTTGATCGTCTCGATCATGTGGACCGGGATGCGGATCGTGCGCGCCTGATCGGCGATCGAGCGGGTGATCGCCTGACGGATCCACCAGGTCGCGTACGTCGAGAACTTGTAGCCGCGGCGGTATTCGAACTTGTCGACCGCCTTCATCAGGCCGATGTTGCCTTCCTGGATCAGGTCGAGGAACTGCAGTCCGCGGTTGACGTACTTCTTGGCGATCGAGATCACCAGACGCAGGTTCGCCTCGACCATCTCCTTCTTGGCGATACGCGCCTCGCGCTCGCCCTTCTGGACCATGTTGACGATGCGGCGGAACTCGGACAGCGCCATGCCGGTGGCCGCGGCAATCTCCGAGACCTCGTTGNCTCCTTCTTGGCGATACGCGCCTCGCGCTCGCCCTTCTGGACCATGTTGACGATGCGGCGGAACTCGGACAGCGCCATGCCGGTGGCCGCGGCAATCTCCGAGACCTCGTTGCGGATCCGCTCGGCGGCATCGGCTTCGGCCGCCGCGAAAGCCGCCCACTTCTTGTCCTTGCCGGCCATTTCGGCGACCCAGCTGTCGTCCAGTTCCCGGCCGACGTAGGCATCGAGGAAATCGGCGCGCTTGACCTTGTGGCGCTCGGCCAGGCGCAGCATTTGCCCGCCCAGGGTCGTGAGACGACGGTTGAACACGTAGAGGTTGTCGATCAGTTCCTCGATCTTGGCCGCGTGGAACTTGACCGATTCGACCTCGGCGGTGAGCTCGCCGCGCAGCTGCTGGTATTGCGCCTCGCGCGCCTCGGGGAAAGCGATGCCGAGCCCGGCGGCCTGCGTGCGGTCCGACTGCAGGCGTTCGAAGCTGCGGAACAGCCCGGCGATCAGCGCGAAGCGCTCCAGCGCATCGGGCATGAGCGTCGCTTCCATCTGCGCAAGGCTGATGCCGCCTTCGTCCTCGTCGGCTTCTTCGCGGCGCGGGTTGGCGGCGGGCGAGCCATTCTCGTCCAGCTGGTCCGCGTCCTGTTCCTCGGAATCCTCGTCATCGCTGAACGAGGGTCCCGCGGTCTTTTCGCTGATTTCGTTGCCGCCGTCATCCTCGTCGCTTTCGGCGAAGGTTTCCGACTGGGTTTCCTTGGCCAACATCGCGTCGAGATCGAGAATCTCGCGCAGCTGCATCTGGCCGGAATCGAGGGCCTCGGACCACTGGATGATCGCATGGAACGTCAGCGGGCTCTCGCACAGGCCCTGGATCATCATGTCGCGGCCAGCTTCGATACGCTTGGCGATGGCCGCCTCACCTTCGCGGGTGAGCATCTCGGCCGCGCCCATCTCGCGCAGGTACATGCGGACCGGATCATCGGTGCTGCCGATGTTTTCCGCCTTCCGGGGCTTGGCCGCGCGGCTCTCGAAAGCCGCGTTGCCCTCGCTGCCTTGATCGTCTTCGTCGCCGCCATCCTCGTCGGACGGGGAATCCTCGTCGCTCTCGTCCCCGGCCCGCGCCCTGGTCTTTTCCGGGGTATCGTCGGCGTCGGGATCGTCCTCGTTCTCGACGATCCGAATGCCCATCTCCGAGATCGCGGCCATGACGTCCTCGATCTGGTCGGCGGTCATCTGGTCCTGCGGGAGGGCGCTGTTCAGCTCGTCGACGGTGATCGTGCCGCGACGCTTGGCATAGGCTATGAACTTGGCGACAGAGCCGCGGTTTGCTTCGATAACCGGCGTTTCCATCTCTGCGCCGCGTTCATTTCTGCTCATATCTAGGTCGTCAACTCAGGTTTCAGGTCTCGGGCACGAGACCGTGGAGGCGATTGCGACAGCCCCATTGCCGGACAAGCCCGCGAAGTTCCAGCGCGCTGTCCACGATTTCGTGAGATCGCGCGCCCGCAAGCGACGATCTCAGGCCTGGGCTGCCCTTTCGTGTGTGGGATCGCTGCGCTCTGTCACGCCCCCGCGCCGGAAATGCAAGGCGAAATGACACGCAGGCGTCCACAGGGGGTGATCGCGGCAGGCGAGGCGATGCCGGACGCCCCTTGAGGCCGAAGCCGGGCGCGCGCTCCTTATCTTATACCAAGCCCTGATGCCTGCACCTCTCGGCGCTTGGGTATCAGAGCATTTTCCAGTCAGGGGGCTTTGTTGCGCAAATGCCCGAGGGATTCCGATTGTGAACTCAGTTGGTTATGGGTCGGTGATGAGCAAACCGCCCCGCGCACGCTACCGCACGACGAACTGGAAGTCCTACAACGCAGCGCTGGCGCAGAGGGGGTCGCTTCAGGTCTGGTTTGATCCCGGGATGCAAATGCTGTCCGCGCCAACCCGTAATCGCGGGCGCCACCCTGTCTTCTCCGACGCCGCGATCCAGGCCAGCCTGCCCCAGAAGGGCGTGTTCAAGCTGCCCTTGCGCCAGACCTCCGGCATGGTCGCCCGCCTTCTCGCGATGGTCGGGCTTGTATGGCTGGTGCCGGATTTCAGCACTCTGAGCCGGAGGCAGAAGACCTTGCTTGTCGAGATCCCCTGCCAGCCCCGTTCCGGGCCATTGCATCGGCTGATCGACAGCACGGGCATCAAGGCCGTTGGAGAC
>NZ_JALHLF010000160.1 GCF_022832435.1 Novosphingobium organovorum
CCCCGCCGCCCCCGCCGCCGCCGCCGCCGCCCGCTCCGGCTCCGGCTCCGGAAGTGGTCTGCAACAAGGGTCCCTACATCGTCTTCTTCGATTGGGATAAGTCGGACATCACGCCCGAGGCCGCCACGGTTCTCGACAGCGCTGTGACCGCCTACGGCAACTGCGACAACGTTCCGATCATGCTGGCCGGTTACACCGACGCATCGGGCACCAAGACCTACAACATGGGTCTGTCCAAGCGTCGTAACGCCTCGGTCCAGGCTTACCTGACCTCGCACGGCATCCCCGAAGCGGCGATCTCGAGCGAAGCGTTCGGCGAAGCCAACCAGCGCGTTCCCACCGCCGACGGTGTGCGCGAGCTGCAGAACCGTCGCGTCGAAATCACTTACGGTCCGGGTTCGGGCATGTAAGCGAACCGGCAACGGTACAAGATTGGGGGGCTGGAGAAATCCTGCCCCCTTTTCTTTTGGGCGGAACGCTCCCAACCCAGCCCGCTTGCGCCAGAAGCCAGATACAAAAAGGCCCCCGGTCGGCACGACCGGGGGCCTTTTTCGTGGATCGACCGGCGCGACTCTGGCGCGCGTGGAAGCGCTCAGGCCGCGTAAGGCGTCGCGTCCGCGTCGCCCAGCCCCGCCTGTTCGAAGCCCCCCTTGCGCAGGCGACAGCTGTCACACAGGCCGCAGGCGCGCCCATCAGGCTGCGGATCGTAGCACGACCAGCTCATCGCCGGATCGAGCCCGAGACGAAGGCACTCGCGCGCGATGTCCGCCTTGCTCATGAACTGAAGCGGTGCGTGAATCGAAAAGGGACTGCCCTGAGCGCCAACCTTCGTCGCCAGCCCGGCGATGTCCTCGAAGGCCGAAATGAACTCGGGCCGACAGTCGGGATAGCCCGAATAATCAAGCGCATTCACCCCGATGAAGATATCGTGGGCGCCAATTGCCTCGGCCCAGGCCAGCGTCAGCGAGAGGAACACCAGGTTGCGCGCCGGCACGTAGGTTACGGGAATATCGTCCCCCACCCCCGTCTTGGGCACCGCGATGTCGTCGGTCAGTGCCGACCCGCCGAACCGGCGCAGATCGAGCGGTAACACCACGTGACGCGCAGCACCAAGATGCTCCGCGATCGTCCCCGCAGCCTCTATCTCGCGCCGATGGCGCTGGTTGTAGTCGATCGTGAGAGCATTGACCCGATAGCCCTGTTCCCGCGCGAGGGCGGCTGAAACCATCGAGTCGAGACCTCCGGAAAGCAGCACGACGGCGTCCCGTGGTTTGTCCTGTTCGCTATTTACCATGGCCTGTCGCTAAGCCCGAACGCGCGCGCGCGCAAGCGCACACGCACGCCGCAGCGGTTTGCTGGTCAGCGCGTGCACGGCCCCAGCCGCCGCCCCTCGGCCGAAAAGGCGAAAGGCAGGCCACCGTGAATTCCCTGCGTGTCGATCTGGATCAGCCCGTCGGTCTCGCGCCGGATCGTAGTGCGCCCGTAACCTTGCCCCGGACAGGTGTACTGGACCGTGACCTCGCTCGGCCGATCGGCGACCACGACCTGGCGGCACGCAATACCGGGATGGCGAAGCTGCACGAAATCGCGTCCGGATCCAATGCACACACGCTCTTCGTCGCGCGCCGATCCGCGGGGGCGCAGGGCCCAGTGTCCGGGCTCCAGTTCGCTCAGCATTGCCAGTGTCGCCTCACGACCAACCGCCGGAATCGCGCCCAGACCGAATTCGCTCAAGCCAAGCGCGCACAGGCCAAGGATGCCCGTCCCGGCGATCGAGAGAATGCTACCTGATTTCATGTCGCCGCAATTCCGCACACGAGTTCGCCCCCGAACCAGACCAAGTATCGGGACTGACGGAGCAAGTTTCAAGGGTCTGGCCGCAGCGCGGAGCGCGGGCGCGCTTGCTGCAAGCGCAATCGAAGGTGCCCGGTGAACCGCTGCGCACCAACCGTAAACCCACGCCTGAACGGATGATCGGATTGCTCCCGATCGACTGCTCCAGACTTTTGTTCAGACGCATTTTCGGAACGTTCAGGTGCTCCCACCTGACGAAAAAATGCCCTAGACCGGAATGCGCAGCACCTTCGAGCAGAACGCACAGTCAACCGGGACCATGCCGTCCGCCTCACGCAGATCCGCCAGCTGATCTTCGGGAAAGCGCCCCAGAATCGTCTGGTAATGCTCTATCGTGCAACGGCACCCGCGTTCGAGCAGGACGAGCGGCTCGACGCGCACTTCCTCTTCCTCGTGGAACAGGCGCCACAAGAGCTGCTCGAGCGTCAGCACCGGATCGAGCAGCTCCTCGCGCTGCACACTTCCGGCCATGACCGCGACATGCTCCCAGTCGGGGTGATCCTCCTGCGCGTGGAGACGCGCCTGGCCTTCCTCGCCATCGGGCAGGAACTGGACCAGCATCCCGCCGCCCATACAACGATCGCCGTGCGAGCGCACCGCCACGCGCAGCAGCGTGGGCACTTGCTCGGACTGCGCGAAGTAGGCTTCGCAAGCCTCGCTCAGCGAAGCACCTTCGAGCGGCACCACGCCCTGATAGCGCTTGCCCGTGACCGCGAGGTCGAAGGTGATCGCCAGATACCCGGTGCCGAACAGCGCGGCCAGATCTGCCTGCCCATCGGCCGCCTCCAGCGCCGCAAGCTTGTCCGCATCGTAATGGACATAGCCGCGCAATTCACCTTCGCGGTAATCGCACACCAGCATGTCGACCAGGCCACCCTCGGCCTGGGCCTGAACGGTAAGCTGCGCCCCCTCTTCCTTGAGCAACGAGCCCATCAGCGCGGTCAACACCAACGCTTCGGCCAGGAGATGCTTGACCAGGTCGGGATAGTCGTGCGCCGACAGGATGGTTTCGAGCACCGGTCCCAGGCGCACGATCCGCCCGCGCGCGTGGCGCGCGGGCAGCGAGAACGCCAGGACCCGGTCAAATCCCGTATCGTCCCGGCGTTCGATCATGGTCTCACTCACAGCTTGCCAAGGCTCCACAGCAGCACCGACTTCTGGGCATGAAGGCGATTTTCCGCCTCGTCCCAGACCGCCGAAGCCGGCCCGTCGATGACCGCGTCAGTCACTTCCTCGTTGCGGTGCGCGGGCAGGCAGTGAAGGAACATCGCCCCCGGCGCCGCCCTGGCCATGAGCCCCTCGTTGACCTGATAGGGCGTAAGAGCGGCAATGTGCGCCTCGCCGCCCGCCTGCCCCATCGAGACCCAGGTGTCGGTCACGACGACCTGCGCGCCACTGGCCGCCTCGATCGGATCATGGGTAATGACGATTTCGCCACCCGCCGCGCGCGCGCGCGCCACGAAGTCCGCGTCGGGCTCATAGCCTTGCGGCAGCCCGAGGCGCAGCGTGAACTTCATCAGGCCTGCCGCCTCGATCATCGAATTGGCGACATTGTTGCCATCGCCAAGCCAGGCCATCTGAAGGCCAGGAAGCGCAAAGCCATGCTCGACGATGGTCACCAAGTCGGCCACGATCTGGCACGGATGCGACAGGTCGGTCAGCCCGTTGATGACCGGAACATCGGCATAGTGGGCCAGTTCCTCGATCTTGGCGTGATCGTTGGTGCGGATCATGATCGCATCGACCATACGGCTGAGCACGCGCGCGGTATCGGCGATGCTTTCCCCACGGCCCAGCTGGGTGCTGCCGGATTCCATGATCAGCGAGCTGCCGCCAAGCTGGCGAATGGCCTGGTCGAACGACACGCGGGTGCGCGTCGAATTCTTCTCGAAGATCATCGCCAGTGTGTGCCCGGCCAGCGGCGCATCCGCGTCGAGCTTGCCCTTGGGCCAGTCCTTGCGGGCCGCCTTGCGATCGATCGCATCGTTGATCATGGCCGCCAGGACATCGCCGCCCGCGTCGGCGAGACTGAGAAAATCGCGGTTCATCACAAGACCTCTTCAGGAACGTAGCTGGCCGCAGCGGCCGAAAGCTTCTCGAGGAATTCCTCGATGTGGCTGTCATCGATGACAAGCGGGGGCAGCACGCGCATCACACTGTCACCGGCCGAGACGGCCAGCACCTGGTGGTTGTCGCGCATGTGCGCCACAAAGGGCCGCGGCTCGACTTTCATCTTGAGGCCAAGGAACAGCCCCTTGCCGCGCACGCCTTCGAACAGCTCGGGGTAGTTGCCGATGAACTGCTCCAGACGGGCCTTGAAACGCTCCCCCTTGGCGCGCACTTCGGCCAGGAACGCCTCGTCGCCGATCACGTCGAGCACCGCACCGATCGCGGCCATGGCAAAGGGATTGCCGCCATACGTCGAACCATGCGTGCCAGCCGTCATGCCGCGCGCCGCCTTTTCGGTCGCCAGGCAGGCGCCGACGGGAAAACCGCCGCCGATGCCCTTGGCCGTCGCCAGAATGTCGGGCTCGATGCCGTACTGTTCGTAGGCGTAGAACGTCCCCGCACGGCCGACCCCGCTCTGCACTTCGTCGAGCACGAGCATGAGGTCGTGCTTGTCGCAAAGCGCCCGCAGCCCCTTGAGAAAGGCCTCATCGGCCACCCGGATACCGCCCTCGCCCTGGATCGGCTCGACCAGGAAGCCCGCGGTATGGGGACCGATGGCGGCTTCAGCGGCCGCCAGATCGTTGAATTCGACGTACTTGAAACCGGCCAGCATGGGCTCGAAACCCTTATGCATCTTGGTCTGGCTGGACGCGCTGATGGTCGCCATGGTCCGCCCGTGGAAGGCGTTGTTGAAGGTGATCAGCTCGAACTTCTCGGTCTTGCCCGCCGACTGGTGGTAGGCGCGCGCCGTCTTGATCGCGCACTCGACCGCTTCCGCGCCCGAGTTGGTGAAGAACACCGTGTCTGCAAACGTGAGATCGACGAGCCGCTGCGCAACCGCTTCGCCCTGCGGGCTACCGTAGAGGTTCGAGACATGCATCAGCGTCTCGGCCTGCTTCTGGATCGCCGAAATCAGGCCTTCGTGCGAATGGCCGAGGGCATTGACCGCGATCCCACTCGCAAAATCGAGGAATCGGCGGCCATCCTCGCTGATGAGATGGCAATGTTCGCCGCGAACGGGCCGAACACCGCACCGGGGATACACAGGCATCAACGGAGTGATCGACATTTCGAAAAATCCTCGAAAAAGAAGGGAATGTAGGAAAAGTATAACACAAACGAGAAATGGCGGCCCTCATAGGGCCGCCATTTGCGCGCTTCTAGGCTGTTGTGGCGCCCCGGTCAAACGACCGGGAGCGCGACAGGCTGGATCAACCCTGGAGCGGCGTCAGGTTGACCGCCGAGTACTTGCCTCGTCGATCGACCTCGATGTCGAACTCCAGACGATCGCCTTCGTTCAGGCCAGTCATGCCCGAACGTTCGACCGCACTGATGTGCACGAACGCATCCGGTTGACCATCGTCACGCGTAATGAAGCCGAAGCCCTTCATGGAGTTGAAGAACTTGACCGTACCGCTCGCCTTTTCGCCCGTCAGCTGACGCTGGGGCGCGACTTCGCGCTTCTGGACGGGAATCACGTCGCCAACAACGCTCAGGTCGCTGGCTGAGACCTTGCCGCCGCGATCGACGAGCTGGAATTCCAGCTGCTGACCTTCAGCCAGGCCTTCGAGACCGGCACGTTCCACGGCGCTGATGTGAACGAACACGTCGTCACCGCCTTCATCGCGCTGGATAAAGCCGAAGCCCTTAGCTGCGTTGAAGAACTTGACGACACCGCGTCCCTGACCGACGACCTGGGCCGGCATGCCACCGCGACCGCCGCCGCCGCCGCCGCCACGCGGACCGCCGCCGAA
>NZ_JALHLF010000161.1 GCF_022832435.1 Novosphingobium organovorum
CGATGCCCCCCTGCCCCATGCCCCCACCCCGGCCGAGGCCGCGACCGAATCGATCGGCGCGCTGTTTCGCCGCTACGAAGGCCAGGGCGCCGAGCCCGCGCCGACGGCGGCGTCGGGCTCTGGCCAGAACGTGCGCGCAATGCTGCGCCACTTGTCCGATCTTGGCGCGCGGGGAGAGATCTGATGGCCCTCATCGTCTGCCATTCGCCCAAGGGCGGCACCGGAACCAGCTTCCTGTCCGCGCACCTCGCGCTCGGCCTCGCCGATGCGGGCGCCGACGTGACGGTGGTGACCGTTGCCGGGCGCGACACGCTCGCGCTGCATTTCGGGCTCCCGCCCGCGACCACGCTCAACGCGCTGGGCGGACCGAGCGAGGACGCCGTGGTGGTCTCGGGCATTGACCTGCGCCACATGCCCAAGGCCCCGGTCGATCCCGATTTCATGCCCATGCTCGGCGACCTGGGCTATCTCGAGCCGGGCACCGGCCGGGTCATGGTGCTCGACGTTCCCTCGAATGAATTCGCCTTCGCGCGGCGCATGACCAACCAGGCCTGCGCCCATCTGTGCCCGCTCGACGCGGCGCCCGACACGCTGGCGCTGCTGCCGCAGATGTTCGCCGAAGCGGGCAAGGGAGGCCTCGCGCACACCTCGTTCGTCATCAACCGGCTCGACGACACGCGCCGCCTCGCCCGCCACAACGCCGCGTTCATCCGCGAGCTGTGCGGCCAGCGCCTGATCGGGCGCATCCGGCTCGACGAATCGGTGCCCGAGGCGATCGCCATGCTCCAGCCGCTCGCCCGCTATGCGCCCTCCAGCGCGGCGCTGGCCGACGTGCGCCGCATCGTCGACATCGTGCGCCCCGCGCTCGACAATCCGGTCCCCGCCTGGATCGCCCCGACCAGTTCGAGCCGCGCGGCGTGATCGAGGCCCTGTTCGCTTCGCGCCTCTGGCGCACCGCCGCCCTTGTGCCCATCGTCCTGGTCGGCGCGATCGTCATCGCCGTCCCGCTCGACGGAACCGCGCAGTGGGTCTGCGCCGGGGTCACGATCCTGGGCGCGATCATCATCAAGCGCTGGAAGAGCCCGCGCGGCTCGCTGGCGCTGGGCATTCTCGCGATCCTGGTCTCGACCCGCTACATCGTGTGGCGCACCACGCAGACGCTCGAATTCGGCACGCTGCCCGAATTCGCGTTCGGCGGCGTGCTCTACCTCGCCGAGCTCTACGCCTGGATCATCCTCATGCTGGGCTTCCTGCAGACCAGCTTCCCGCTCGAACGCCCGGTGATCGAGCCCGAGGGCGACCCGGCCGACTGGCCCACGGTCGATATCTACATCCCGACCTACAACGAGAGCCTCGACATCGTGCGCAACACGGTGTTCGCGGCGATGGATCTCGACTACCCGCTTGAACGCTACAACGTCTACATCCTCGACGACGGCAAGCGCGCCGAATTCCGCGCCTTCGCCAAGGAGGCGGGCTGCGGCTACATCACCCGCGACAACAACCTGCACGCCAAGGCGGGCAACATGAACGCGGCGATGAAGAAGACCGACGGCGAACTGATCGCCATCTTCGACTGCGACCACGTGCCCACCCGCGCCTTCCTCCAGCTGACCATCGGCTGGTTCCAGAAGGACCCGCGCCTGGCGCTGATCCAGACCCCGCACCACATGTATTCGCTCGACCCGGTGCAGCGGAACCTGGCCTCGACGATGGGCGACATGCCCGGCGAGGGCGACCTGTTCTATGGCCCGGTGCAGGACGGCAACGACCTGTGGAACGCCACTTTCTTCTGCGGTTCGTGCGCGGTCATCCGCCGCGAGGCGCTCGAAGAGACCAACGGCTTTGCCGGCGAGACGGTGACCGAGGACGCGCACACCGCGCTCAAGCTCCAGCGCACCGGGTGGAACACCGCCTACATCAGCGCGCGCCTGTCCGCGGGCCTGGCCACCGAGCGTCTCGTCCTGCACGTCGGCCAGCGCATCCGCTGGGCGCGCGGCATGACGCAGATCCTGCGCATCGACTGCCCGCTGTTCGGCCCCGGCCTCACCTGGCAGCAGCGCCTGTGCTACCTCAACGCGATGATGCACTTCCAGTACCCGATCCCGCGCATCGTGTTCCTGACCAGCCCGCTGGCCTATCTCATTTTCGGGCAGAACATCATCCAGGCCTCGGCCTCGCTGATCTTCGCCTATGCGATGCCCCACCTCTACTGCGCCGCGGTTGCCAACGAACGCACGCAGGGCCAGTGGCGCGCGCCGTTCTGGGGCGAGGTCTACGAGACCATTCTCGCCTTCCACCTCGTCAAGCCTACGGTGATGACCTGGTTCCAGCCACGCAAGGGCAAGTTCAACGTGACCGACAAGGGCTCGCTGCTCGACAAGACCTACTTCGACTGGGCGATCGTCAAGCCGCACCTGATCTGCGTCGGGCTCGTCGTGCTCGGCATGCTCATGGCGATCGGCAAATGGGCCTTCTTCCCCTACATGTTCAACATCCAGACCGATACGCTGGTGCTGAACCTGGCCTGGGCGACGTTCAGCCTGATCATCCTGCTCGCCGCGATCTCGGTCGCGCGCGAGACGCGCCAGGCCCGCCAGGACATCCGCATCCCGGTCTCGCTCCCGGTCACCGCCTACCTCGCCAGCGGTCATGTCGTGCCCGCGCGCACCATCGACATCTCGATGGGCGGCGCCGCGCTCTCGCTGCCCGAGGAGCTTCCCGTCAAGGACCGCACGGTGCGCGACATCACGCTGTCGATGGGCAACGAGGTGCTGTGCATCCCGGTCGAGACGATGCGCACCTCGGGCACCAACACCTACGTGCGCTTCGAAAAGCTCGACATGCTGGCCGGACGCCACCTGGTGCGCGCGGTCATGGGCCGTGCCGACGCCTGGCAGCCCGCCACCAAACGCGAATCCGTCACCGGACTTCGCTCTCTTGCGGATATCATCGTGGTCGACATCGTTACCCTCAAGCGCATGCTGGGCCTGAACTTCGCCGAACGGCGCGTGATGCGCCGGGCCGAGGGCACCACGCCCGCAGCCCAAGCACCGGCCGACACGAAAGCCAAGGCCAGGAAATCCGGCCGTGGGGCCGCTCTCGCCAAGGCCGCCGCGATCGCCATCGCGCTGGGGCTGGGCACGGCGGGCATCCTCATCAGCACCGCCCAGGTCCACGCCGCCACCCGCCCCGCCACGGGCAAGGCCAGCGCCATCCCGGCCAACGACGGGGCCCCGGCCAGCGCTGGTGAAAGCGCGGGCAACAGCCTGCGCCTCACCTTCAAGGACCTGCGCGTCACCAGCCCGATCCGGCTGCTCGGCACGCAGGGCGAAATGGGCATCCCCTTCGGGATGCGCCAGGACCGCGTCGTCACCAAGGCCACGCTCACGTTGCAGATGGCCTGGTCGCCCGCCATGCTGGATGACCTCAGCCAGCTGGTCGTCATGCTCAACGGCGAGATCGTCCAGACCCTGCCCCTGACGCGCGCCAACGCCAAGGGCCAGGAGCTGCAGATCCCGGTCAACCCGGCGCTGTTCCTGCCCGGCGACAACCAGCTCAACTTGCGCCTCATCGGCCACTACGCGCGCGATTGCGAAGACCCGTTCCACTCCTCGCTGTGGGCCAACGTGTCGAACACCCGCTCGTGGCTCGACGTCAGCTACGCCGCGCTGCCCTACACGCCCGATCTCGCGCGTCTGCCGCTGCCGTTCTACGACAAGGGCGAGAACCTGCCGCTGGCGATGCCCTTCGTGTTCGCCTCGCAGCCCCACAAGGGCGAACTGGAAGCCGCCGCCGCGTCCGCCTCGTGGCTCGGTTCGCTCGCCAGCTACCGCGGCTTCGCGTTCAAGCCGGTGGTCGGCGCGCTGCCGCGCGGCAACGCGATCGTGTTCCTCAAGAGCGGCCAGGCGATCCCCGGCCTTGCGCTCGGCGCGCCGACCGGGCCTTCGGCTGCGGTTGTGCGCAACCCTGTCGATCCCGCCGGAACCCTGCTCGTCCTGATGGGCCGCAACGACGGCGAACTGCGTCTCGCGGCCTCGGCCGTGGCGCTGGGCAAGGGCGTCTTCGGCGGTGCACGGATGAGCTTTGACGGCGTGCGCATCCCGGTGTGGTCGCGCTACAGCGCGCTGCGCTGGGTCTCCACGACCCGCCCGGTCAAGCTGGGCGACATCATGGAGCCTTACGAAATGCAGGGCATGGGCATTCGTCCCGGCCCGCTTTCGGTGCGCTTTCGCGTCGCCCCCGACCTGTTCTTCTGGCCGCGCCAGGGGGGACGCCTGAACCTGGGCTACCGCTACCCGGTCGCCAAGTGGATGGACCGGCGCGCCTCGCGGCTCGATGTCTCGATCAACGGCCAGTACCTCAAGACGCTGGGCCTGGGCGGGGACTGGTGGGACGGCCTGTTCGGCCACGCCAGCGCCAAGAGCCACGATTCGAAGGCCAGCGTGGTCCTGCCCCGCTACAACCTGTTCGGGCAGAACCAGCTCGCGCTCGACTACAACATGATCATCGCCGACAAGAAGAAGTGCACCGGCACGCTGCCCGACAACGTGCGCACTTCGATCGATCCCGACAGCACGATCGACCTCACCTCGGCCTACCACGCGATCATGATGCCCGACCTTGCGACCTTCGCGAGCGCCGGCTTCCCCTTCACCGTCAGCCCCGACCTGTCGCAGACGACGGTGATCATCTCGCCCACCCCCTCGCTCGCCTCGGTCGAGGCGTTCCTCGACCTCATGGGCCGCTTCGGCGATTCGACCGGGGTGCCCGTCACCGCCGTGACCGTCACCTCCTCGGTCGATCCCGACGCGCTGGAGAACCAGGACGTCCTGGTCGTCGGCAGCTCGGCGCTGGCGGGAGACGAGGATCTCTTCGGCCGCTCGCCGCTGCGTTATGAAAACGGCCATCTCACCGTGTCCGAACGATCGGCGCTGCAGAACCTGGGCGCGCTGTTCGGTGGCACCGAGCGCGACGATCCGATGGCCGCCGAGCCGCTGGTCTACAACGCGCGCGGTTTCTCCGGAATCGTCAGCTTCCGCTCGCCGTTTTCATCGGACCGCACCGTCGTCGCGGTGCTGGCCGATGGCGGCAGCGCCCTGCCCGACCTGGTCGACGGCATGACCGACGCCAAGATCAACGCCCAGATCCAGGGCGACCTCTCGGTCACCAAGGGCGACGGCATGGCCAGCTTCGCGCTGGGTGAGCGCTACTGGGTCGGCTCGCTGCCGATCTGGATGAAGATCGCCTACTGGGTCAGCCAGCGCCCGATGCTGCTTGGCCTCTTCGCGCTGGTGCTCGCCGTCGTGCTCGCCGGCCCCGCCTACCTCTATTTCCGCGGCCACGCGCAGCGCCGCCTCGCCAGCCAGGATGACCACGCATGATCGACCGGCCCTCTCCCCCCCCGGCCCAGCGGCGCGTGCTGCGCGGCGCGCTGGTGGCCACGCTCCTCGCCGGGAGCCCGGCCGGGCTGGTCCTGCCAACGCTCGCCCAGGCGCAGGACAACGGCGTCGCCGCGCTGATCGAACAGGCCAAATACTGGCGCGCCAAGGGGCGCGAGGACCTGGCCCAGCAGGCGCTGCGCCGCGCCCGCGCGATCGATCCGGACAACCCTGCGCTGGCCGCCGCCGCAAAGGCCCCCACGCCTAGCCCCAAGCCCGCGAAGAAAGACACCGCGCAAACCACGCAGCCCGCGGCGCGCGCGAACACCCCCGACCCCGCGCG
>NZ_JALHLF010000162.1 GCF_022832435.1 Novosphingobium organovorum
GTGCCGAGCGCCGGGGAGAGCCCGGTCAGCCGCGAGGCCGCCTCGGCCAGGCGGCGGGGCTGGGCCAGCTTGTGCGCGGCCGAGACCAGCAGCACGAGCGCGAGGAACAGTGAGAGCGCGGCCATCACTGCACCGGCATCAGGATGAGCGGGTTGAAGGTGGTCGTCGCCCCCAGGTCGCGCACCGGCGCGCCGCTGGTGGCGTCGAACACGGCAATGTCGCCATCGCCGCGCGCGACGACGAGCTGGGGCTGGTCCTCGCGGGTCACCGCGATCGAGGAGGCCATGCCGCCAAGATCGATGCGGCGCAGCTGCCGGTTGGCAACGGGATCGACGACCCAGACCTCGCTCCCGCCATCCTTGTGGCTGCCCTCGCGGCCCTTGGGGTTCATCAGGACGTAGAGCAGGCCCCGGGCGTCGCTGGCGATGACCTGCCAGCCACCCGGACGCCATTCGGGATCGCCGCCGGGCGCCGTGCCGACGCTGGCGGCGGGGAGCGGACGGGCGACGGGGCCGGACAGGTCGAAGCCACGCAGCTCGCCGTGGTAGCTCACGAACCAGGCGGTCTGGCCGACCATCGCGGGATCGCCGAACAGCGGCTGGTTGTCGATGTCCTGCACGTTCTCGATGGTCTTCGAACTGGCCACCGCCCCTTTCGCGTCGAGCGCGATCGAGATCAGCGAACCGTCGGCGCACAGGCTGGTGAAGCCGCGCGCGCCGGTGGGGTAGATGTGCGCGCAGCCGGGCAGATCGATCTCGCCCAGCACCGTGCGCGCGCGCAGATCGACCACGGTGACCGACTGCGCGGGCGTGAAGTTGGCGACGAGCGCCCAGGTCTGGTCGTTGGTGAACTGGAACAGCCCGGTGTAGGACACCGATTGCTGGCGCTTGCCGCCGGGCAGCACGATCTCGCCCTTGGGCTTGAGCGTGGCGGTATCCCAGATCGTGATGGCGTCGGTCCGCTCGCCATGGGTCAGGCGGGGGTAGAACGTCTCGGCGGTGTAGATCTCGTTGTTGCGGCGCGACAGAAGCGCGTTGGCGAACTGCGCGGCGCGCACCAGGCCCTTGAGCGGCTGGTCGCTCGAACGCGTGTCGACCACCGCGATGCGCCCGTCGACGATCGCGTTGAAGTGGAAGTCATGTACCAGAACCCAGCTCGCCGGATACTGTGCGGGAAGCTGCGCGACGCTGGGTAGCGGTTCTTCGGGAAGCGGTGTCGAGAAGTCGTTCGCGGGATTGGCAATGGCTGGTGCGGCGACGCTTAAAACGAGCGCACTAATAGGCAGCCTGAATCGCTTCAGACGCATCGGTTTTACCCCCTGATTTCATGCGGTTTGTTTGCTTGTGAGACTAAAGGTGATGGATATTGCCAATTTTTGTCAAGTGACCTAAATTTGATTCGAGCAAAAAATTGTTGCGATGCAGAAACGGACTCAGGGCATTGAAAATATGAAGAATTATGCGGTTCAGGTGGCCGATCTGGCGTTTCCGATGCGGCAGGGCGGCTACGCCAAGGGGAACGAGACGCGCGAGGCGATCCTGCGCTGTGCGCTGGGGATTCTGGTCGAGGAGGGCTACCGCGCGATGAGCATGCGGCGAGTCGCCACGGCGAGCGGGATGAAGTTCGGCAACCTGACCTATTACTTCCCCACCCGCGAGGACCTCGTGCGCGAACTTCTCGAGGCGGTCATCACCGCTTACGAGCGTGTTTTCGACGAGCTGAGCGAGCGTGTCGAGCCCGACCCCAGGCGCCGTCTCGCCGCCTATTGCTCGCTCATCCTGCAGGACATCCGCACCAAGAAGACGACCCGCGTGTTTCCCGAGCTATGGGCGCTGTCGAGCCACGACCCCTTCGTTCTTTCGCGCGTGCAGGACCTCTATCGGCGCGCGCAGGTGCCGCTCGTCGGGATCGTCGCCGAAATGCGCCCGGACCTCAGCGAACCGCAGCGCGAGGCGCTGGTGCTGTTCATCTCGTTCTCGATGGAGGGCACCACCCCGTTCGCGGGCTTTGGCAAGCCCTACGAACCGCGCATGCCCGAACTGGAAAAGGTGGCGGTGCACGCCTTCCTCACGCTGGTCGAGACGTACCGGCCCTGAAGAGATGTCCTCAGCCGTCCGCGCGGGCGAGCGCTTCGACGAGAGCCTGGCGGAGCGCCCCGGCCGGGTCCGTCGCGGGCGCGCGTCCGGCGCTGCGGCGCGCCTCGCAGGCGAGCGCGGTAAGCCCGGTGACTTGCGCGACGGCAAAGCTGATCCCGTAGAGATTGCGGGTGTGGGCGACGCCCGGGATCGCGCGTGGGTAGCCCGAGGCGGTGAGCGTGCCGGGGAAGGCGGGTTCGGCAAGGCAGCGCGCGCGCGGGCAATCCCAGTCGAGCCTGACGCCCAGCACGCCGGGAAGCTGGCCGGGCAGGCAGGGGGTGCCTTGCGCGTCGTGCGCCGCGACGAGCGCTATCCCCGCACCTTGCGCTTGCGCGACGACCTGCGCGAAGACCGCTTCGTGCGCCGGGTTGGGCGAGCCCAGGCTGAGGTTGATGAGGTCGACTTCCTGCGCGATCGCCCAGCGGACCCCTGCGACGAGCGCGGCGGCGCTCGCGCTCAGCTTGTCGGCAAAGACGCGCACGGGAAGGCACGTCGCCTCGGGCGCTTTCTCGAGGATCGCGGCGGTGACCGCAGTGCCGTGGCCAAGCTGGTCGAGCGTGGCCTCGGGCGCCTCGATGAGCGCGCCTTCGCGGGTGATCTGGACGCCCGGCGCGATCCGCGCAGGGGTGATGTGCGGGTGGTCGGGATGGACGCCGCTGTCGATCACCGCGATGCGCACGCCCTTTCCGCTGGCGCCGGGAAACAGCGCGGGCAGCGGCCGGTCCGGATCGAGCGCGGGGACCCCTGCGGGCGCGCGGGGCGAGGTGTGGGTGTCAGGCATCGGTTCCGGTCCGCATCGGCTGGGGCGCGCGGACTTCGACCGCGCGGCCATTCTCGATCGCGATCACCCGCTCGGCCACTTCGGCAAGCGCGGGGCGGTGGGTGATCGCCAGGATCGTCGCATCGGGAAGCGCGGCGCGCAGGCCGAGCGCAATGCGCCGTTCGGTCTCGGGATCGAGCGCGGCGGTCGGTTCGTCGAGGATCAGCACGTCGGGCCGGCGCAGCAGCGCGCGGGCGAGCGCGATGCGCTGGCGTTCGCCCGCCGAAAGCGCGAGGCCCCGCTCGCCCGCCGGGGTGTCGAGCCCGCGGGGCAGGCGTTCGAGCAACGGGTCGAGCCCGGCCTGATGCGCGGCGGCAAGGATTGCCGCGCGCGGGGTGTCGGGCAGGGCGAAGGCGATGTTGGCTCCGATCGTGTCGTTGAACAGATAGTGCGTCTGGTCGAGCAGGATGACGTGCTGGCGCAAGTCGAAGATCTTAAACTCGCGCAGGGGCACCCCGTCGAGCCGGATCGTGCCGCTGCCGGGATCGAGATAGCGCACCAGCAGGTCGGCGAGCGTCGACTTGCCCACCCCGCTTGGCCCCAGCAGCGCGCAGAAGCTGCCGCGCTCGATCGTGAGGTCGAAGTGTTCGAGGATCGCTCGACCCTCGTGCGCGATGGCGACATCCTCGAAGCGGATGGCGTCTTTCAACCCGGTGAAGGGGCGGGCCTGCGCCGCCTCGTGGACTTCGGCTTCGGTGTCGAACAGCTCGAAAATCCGCGCCAGCGAGACCCGCGCCGAACTCAGCCCCGAGACCAGCCCCATCAGCGTCTGGATCGGCCCGAACAGGCGCGACTGGTAAGCCATGAAGGCGACCAGCGTGCCGATCGACATGGTGCCCGCAATGATCTGGTAGCCACCGTAGAGGATCACGCCCGAAGTGGTCACCGCGAGCAGCGTGCCGGGCACCGCACCGGCCATGAACGAGGTGACCTGCATGCGCAGCATTGCCTCGACGAAGGCGCTGTTGCGCGTGCGGAAACGCTCGGTCTCGTGCCGGGCGGCGTTGAGCGAGGAGATCACCCGCATCCCCATGACCGTGTCGACGAGCAGGCTGCCCAGATCGGCGCCGCGCTCGCGCATGGTGCGGGTCAGGCGGTCGAGCTTTTTCTGGTAGTAGAGAAACAGCGCGACGCAGGCGGGCAGGAGCACCACCGCGAGCACGAAGAGCTGCCAGTCGAGCCAGAGCATGATGACCACGCCGCCCACCAGCATGAGCAGGTTGGAAAGCACCGAGAGCATCGTGTCGGCGGTGACGCGCTGGATGTCGCTGACGTCGCTGTTGATGCGCGACATCAGGTCGCCGAGCCGGAAGCGGCTGTAGAAGCGGGGCGAAAGCGTCTGGAGGTGGCGCAGCAGCGCGACGCGGATGTCGAACAGCATGTCGGCCGAGGTCGAGATGTAGCGGTAGCTTGCCAGGATGTTGAGCGCGTAGTTGGCGACCGTTACCCCGACCATCGCGAGCCCGATCGCGACAAGCGCGTTCATGTTGCGCTGGAGCAGCGCGTCGTCGATCAGCAGCTTGGACAGGAACGGCTGGGCGAGACCCATTGCGGTCGACAGCAGGCTGACCGCGAGCACCACGAGCAGGCGGCCGAGATAGGGCCTGAGGTAGGGCAGCAGCCGCGCATAGCTGCGCCAGTTGGCGATGGCTTGCGGGGCTTGCAGGGCCTCGGGGCCGACCGGGATGCCACCGCGCGGATGGGGGAGGGGCGCCTTGTCGGCCGGGGTGCTCAAGCGCGTATCGGTCAAACGGGTGTCTCGATCGGAATAAGGGTCAGGCCATCGAGACGGTAGCGCGGTTCGGGAAAGCCCGCCAGCGCCGCCGTCGTGGCTTCGAAAGCCTGCTGGGTGCTGGCCAGCTGGTCGCGCCACCAGGGCGAGGGATGGCCGGTGGCGTAGAACTGCGCGCTCTGGCGCAAGTGGCGCCGCATCGCGGCGAGCAGCATCGAATGGTAGTGCTCGCGGTAGGGGCGCGTGGCTTCCTCGCTGCCGTCGGTCCCGGCAATGGCGGTGAGCACCGCGCTTGCCAGGATCGCTTCGCGCGCGGCCTGTGCGGTGCCATCTCCGCACAGTGGATCGAAGGCGATCGCCTCGGTCCCGCACGCCAGCCAGTCCGGCCCGGCGAGCGTCTCGAGCATACGCGGGGCGGTTTCGAAGCGCGCGCGCGGCGCGGCGGTCGGGGTGATGCGCGGCGCGACATGGCGGCTCGCGGTGAGCAGGGCATCGGGCTCGCTGCCGACGCAAAGCAGCCAGCCGGCGCCTGGCCCCGAAGGGATCAGGAACAGCCATCCCCCCTCGACCGCCTCGATCCAGCAGGCGCTTTCGTCCT
This sequence comes from Novosphingobium organovorum, assembly GCF_022832435.1. GTDB lineage: Bacteria > Pseudomonadota > Alphaproteobacteria > Sphingomonadales > Sphingomonadaceae > Novosphingobium > Novosphingobium organovorum. Next base: position 5,286 of record NZ_JALHLF010000162.1, read on the forward strand.
CGCCATGGTGGAGCGCGACCGGCACCGCCGCGGCCTCGCGCTGGCCAAAGCGGCGCAACGGCACATCGGGGTAGGGGCCTTGGGCGCGGATGGTCATCGGACGGGGGAAGGCGCGCGGGGCGCACGCTTGGGGAAGCGGCACCGCGTCGAGCGCGGCGCGCAAGGCCCCGCTCGACAGCACGAGCGCGTCGTGGGGCACGCTGCTTGGTTCGCCGCCGTCCCAGACGACGATGCGCCGTTTGACGTGGGGCGCATCGCGCAGCAGCGCGGGAGCATCGAGGCACTGGCGCAGCAGGCCCACCGCGCCCGCGCCCAGCAGGATCGCGGGCGTCGCGCC
>NZ_JALHLF010000163.1:2500-5543 GCF_022832435.1 Novosphingobium organovorum
GCTTGTAAGCATCCGGTTTCAGGTACTGTTTCACTCCCCTCATCGGGGTGCTTTTCACCTTTCCCTCACGGTACTAGTTCGCTATCGGTCATGTACGAGTATTTAGGCTTGGAGGGTGGTCCCCCCATGTTCAGACAGGATTTCACGTGTCCCGCCCTACTCGAGGCTTCATTCATCGTTTTTGCATACGGGGCTGTCACCCGCTGTGGCCACTCTTTCCAAAGTGTTCTGCTAACTGAAAATGAAGCACTGGCCTGGTCCGCGTTCGCTCGCCACTACTAACGGAATCTCGGTTGATGTCTTTTCCTCCGGGTACTTAGATGTTTCAGTTCCCCGGGTTCGCTTCACCAAAGCTATATATTCGCTAAGGTGATACCTTATCCACCTCACTCAATCATCGGTTACCCGATGGTCGAGAGAAATGGTGAAGGTGGGTTTCCCCATTCGGAAATCGCCGGATCAAAGTTTGCTCACAACTCCCCGACGCTTATCGCAGCGTGCCACGTCCTTCATCGCCTGTACATGCCAAGGCATCCACCAGATGCTCTTACCTCACGCTTGAGAATCCACACCATCAATGACAGTCCTGCATAAAGACTGCATTGTTCCAGGTGCGGACGATTTATCTCAGCCAGATAATAATCTGTTTGTAACGCATGGTTTGATTTTCCCAACGTCTGGAAAAATCCATGCGCCACGGCATCGATTAAAAAACCCATTCACAATGTCAAAGATCAGCGGGCAGATCCCGCGTTCAGGCCAAGGCCTGAATAGTGTTTCGCTTCATCGCTGGAGTATCGTTCGTGTGTACGGCTGGTGGAGCCTATCGGGATCGAACCGATGACCTGATGCTTGCAAAGCAACCGCTCTCCCAGCTGAGCTAAGGCCCCGTAACCTGCTTGCCTCAAGCGCCGGCGCCGACATGCGTCGGCTTGGCTATCCTCGCATAAGCTCGGACGGCCGGTCGGCCTTGCGAACCCTGGCGGGTTCGATGACTAAACCGTCTGACACGTGGTGGGCCTGAGTGGATTCGAACCACTGACCTCACCCTTATCAGGGGTGCGCTCTAACCAACTGAGCTACAGGCCCACGTGCCTGCCTGCGCTGACCCTGTGGGCCGCGGGCGGCGTGAGCCAGCTCAGGCGTACAGCGTTCCTGGTGGAACGCTATCTCCAGTGATGAAGGGACATGAGGACGACGGCATGTTCTTTGAAAAGGAGCGAAGCTCTTCTCTCGTCTAGCAAGAGCGCTTTCGTTCCGATCCTTAGAAAGGAGGTGATCCAGCCGCAGGTTCCCCTACGGCTACCTTGTTACGACTTCACCCCAGTCGCTGATCCCACCGTGGTCTGCTGCCTCCTTGCGGTTAGCGCACAGCCTTCGGGTGAAACCAACTCCCATGGTGTGACGGGCGGTGTGTACAAGGCCTGGGAACGTATTCACCGCGGCATGCTGATCCGCGATTACTAGCGATTCCGCCTTCATGCTCTCGAGTTGCAGAGAACAATCCGAACTGAGACGGCTTTTGGAGATTAGCTTGTGCTCGCGCACTTGCTGCCCACTGTCACCGCCATTGTAGCACGTGTGTAGCCCAGCGTGTAAGGGCCATGAGGACTTGACGTCATCCCCACCTTCCTCCGGCTTATCACCGGCAGTTTCCTTAGAGTGCCCAACTAAATGCTGGCAACTAAGGATGAGGGTTGCGCTCGTTGCGGGACTTAACCCAACATCTCACGACACGAGCTGACGACAGCCATGCAGCACCTGTCTCTCATCCAGCCGAACTGAAGGAAATGATCTCTCAAATCCGCGATGAGGATGTCAAACGCTGGTAAGGTTCTGCGCGTTGCTTCGAATTAAACCACATGCTCCACCGCTTGTGCAGGCCCCCGTCAATTCCTTTGAGTTTTAATCTTGCGACCGTACTCCCCAGGCGGATAACTTAATGCGTTAGCTGCGCCACCCAAATTCCAAGAACCCGGACAGCTAGTTATCATCGTTTACGGTGTGGACTACCAGGGTATCTAATCCTGTTTGCTCCCCACACTTTCGCACCTCAGCGTCAATACTTGTCCAGTCAGTCGCCTTCGCCACTGGTGTTCTTCCGAATATCTACGAATTTCACCTCTACACTCGGAATTCCACTGACCTCTCCAAGATTCTAGTCACCTAGTTTCAAAGGCAGTTCCGGGGTTGAGCCCCGGGCTTTCACCTCTGACTTGAGTAACCGCCTACGCGCGCTTTACGCCCAGTAATTCCGAACAACGCTAGCTCCCTCCGTATTACCGCGGCTGCTGGCACGGAGTTAGCCGGAGCTTATTCTCCAGGTACTGTCATTATCATCCCTGGTAAAAGAGCTTTACAACCCTAAGGCCTTCATCACTCACGCGGCATTGCTGGATCAGGGTTTCCCCCATTGTCCAATATTCCCCACTGCTGCCTCCCGTAGGAGTCTGGGCCGTGTCTCAGTCCCAGTGTGGCTGATCATCCTCTCAGACCAGCTAAGGATCGTCGGCTTGGTAGGCCATTACCCCACCAACTACCTAATCCTGCGCGGGCTCATCCTTGGGCGATAAATCTTTGGACCGAAGTCATCATCCGGTATTAGCACAAATTTCTCTGTGTTATTCCGAACCCAAGGGCAGATTCCCACGTGTTACGCACCCGTGCGCCACTAGACCCGAAGGTCTCGTTCGACTTGCATGTGTTAGGCATGCCGCCAGCGTTCGTTCTGAGCCAGGATCAAACTCTCAAGTTTGTGAAACAATATTCACGGCACAAAGCCTAAGCCTTGCCAGCCGCAAACATCGAAACCTTCGGGAGCCGATACCTGCACTTGTCAAACGTATGGAAACGAAGGACATATTAGGCATCGGCTTGATTTAAACTGCGTCACAGAGCCCGAAGCTCCCAAGACGCAGGCGCCGTCGCCCACATGTCCCTTCATCTAAAAACCAACAATGTCAAAGATCCAACCACAACCTCAGCCCCCGAGACGGAAACTGGCGGACAACCATCGTTCCCCGTCTCCTAAGACCCGGGGGAC
>NZ_JALHLF010000164.1 GCF_022832435.1 Novosphingobium organovorum
CCCGAGCAGGGCGCCGGGGGCGCGGGCGACAGCCGGCCTGCTACGCCGCCACGTCTGATCGTGGCGATTTCGGTCGACCAGTTCTCGGCCGATCTCTTCGCCGAATACCGCGGGCGCTTCTCCAAGGGCTTCCCGCGCCTGCTGCAGGGCGCGGTGTTCCCCTCGGGCTACCAGTCGCACGCGGCGACCGAGACCTGCCCCGGCCACTCGACGCTGATGACCGGCGTTCACCCCGCGCGCACGGGCATTCCGGCCAATTCCTGGGTCGAACCCGGCCTCGCGCGTGCGCAAAGGGACGTCTACTGCGTCGAGGACGAGAGCAACCCGAAAAGCACGCCCGACAATCCGGTGGTAAGCCCCGTGCACCTCAAGGCCCCGACGCTCGGCGACCTGCTCAAGAAACGCGATTCGCGCACGATCAACGCGGCGGTCTCGGTCAAGGATCGCGCCGCGGTGATGATGAGCGGGCATGACACCGATGCCGTCTACTGGTTCTCCAAGACCGGCTACACCACCTTCGAAGGGCGCAAGATCCTGCCCACGGTCGCCACCTACAACGCGCAGCTCGCCAGGACGGTGGCGGCGGGCGCGGGCGACATGGCGGTGCCCGCCTTCTGCCAGCCGCTCGACCGCGCGACCCCGATGGGCGGGTTTACGATCGGCACGTACAAGTTTCCCTTCAAGAAGGGCGATTACAGCGCCTTCACCGAAAGCCCGCGGGGGGATCTGGCCACCGCCGACATGGCCGTTCGCCTCGTCGATGCGCTGGGCATGGGCAAGGACGCGGTGCCCGACGTGCTCTCGGTGAGCTTCTCCTCGACCGACAAGGTCGGCCATGCCTTCGGCACCGAAGGGGTGGAGATGTGCATCCAGATGGCAACGCTCGACACCGCGATCGGCACGCTGCTCGACGCGCTCGACGCGCGTGGGATCGACTACGAAGTGGTGCTGAGCGCCGACCACGGCGGGTTCGACGCGCCCGAACGCCAGCGCCTGCGCGGCAATCCCGATGCGGTGCGTATCGATCCCGAACTGAGCGCGGGCGAACTGGCCAAGGCGGTCACCGCGCGCACCGGGATTACCGTTGCCAAGGGCGAACTGCTCTACGGCGGCGGGGAATCGGGCTCGATCTGGCTCTCGGACGAACTGACGGGGGAACGCAAGGCAACGGTGATTTCCGCACTGCTTGCCATCCTCAAGGCCAATCCGCAGATCGAGGGCGCCTTCTCGGCCGACGAAATCCTGGCCCAGCCGATGCCCGAAGGGCATCCGCAGGACTGGACCCTGCTCCAGAAAGTGCGCGCCTCGTTCGTGCCGGGGCGTTCGGGCGATGTGCAGATGCTGACCCGGCGCGGCGTGGTGCCGGGCAAGGCAAAGCCCTTCAAGGTCGCCACGCACGGCAGCCCGTGGGATTACGACCGCCGCGTGCCGATGCTGTTCTGGCGCAAGGGAATGGCCGGTTTCGAGCAGCCTAATCCGGTGGAAACCGTTGATATCGCGCCAACTCTTGCCGCGACTGTAGGCCTCGCCGAGCCCACGGGGACCTGGGACGGAAGATGTCTCGACATTGACGGCATGGAGGCCGATAGCTGCTCTTCATGAGCGATTCGAACACTGGTCTCGTAACCGCGGACGACACGCGCCGCGATCTCATCATCCTGGGCGGCGGCCTTGTCGGCATGACGCTGGCGCTGGCTGCGGCCAGGGCGGGCATCACCAGCCACGTGATCGACCGCGCCGACCCGGCCGACCTCGTTGCCGAGGGCGCGGACGGGCGCGCGTCGGCGGTCTCGACCGCGAGCTGGAACCTGTTCGCCAACATCGGGCTGGGCAAGCGGCTCGCGCCGCTGGGCTGCGCGATCGACACGATCGCGGTGACCGACGGGATGAAGCCGGGCCGGATCGACTTCCAGCCCAAGCCCGAGGACGGCTCGCTCGGTCGCATGTTCTTCAACCGGGACTTGCGCCTTGCGCTGTTCGAGGCGGCCGAGGACGAGCCCAACATCGCCTGGCACGTCAGGACCGAGGCGGTGCGCCGCACCCGCGGCGCGCACGGGGTGGAAATCGAGCTGAGCGATGGGCGCGTGCTCAAGGGCTCGCTGCTGGTCGCGGCCGAAGGGCGCCAGTCGCCCACGCGTGACGAGGCGGGCTTCTCGATGGCCAAGTGGGACTACAAGCACCGCGCGATGGTGACCGCGTTTACCCACTCCAAGCCGCATGAGGGCACCGCCTGGGAAATCTTCTACCCCGAAGGCCCCTTCGCGCTGCTTCCGCTGCTCGATGATGCGCAAGGGCGCCACCGCAGCGCGCTGGTGTGGACCGTCGCCGAAAAGGACGCGGCGGGCGCCATCGCGATGTCGGACACGATGTTCATCAACGAAGTGGCCGCGCGCATGCACGGGGTGCTGGGCGAGATCGCCCTGGCCGCGCCGCGCCTGAGCTATCCGTTGCGCTTCCACCACGCCGCGCGCGTTGTGGACGAGCGGCTGGCGGTGATCGGCGATGCCGCGCACGGCATGCACCCGATCGCCGGGCAGGGCCTGAACCTGGGCCTGCGCGATGTGGGCGCGTTGGTCGAAGTGCTGAGCGAGGGTATGCGCCTCGGGCTTGAGCCGGGCGATGCGCAGTTGCTCGCCCGCTATGAAAAGTGGCGCAGTCTCGATTCGGTGATGGTCATGGCCGCGACCGACACGCTGACCCGCCTGTTCGGCATTCCGGGCCGTCTGCCGAGCGCGGTGCGCCGTTTCGGCATGGCCGCGGTCCAGCGCAGCGGCCTGCTCAAGCGCTTCTTCATGGACGAGGCGCGCGGCATGTCGGGCAAGCTTCCCGAGCTGCTCCAGGCCTGATCGGCCGCAGTGAAAGCGGGCGTCAGGCGGGGCGTCAGGCCGGGGCGGGCGGCTGGCGCCGCGCGCGCCCGTTCAGCGTGAACAGCACGCCTTCGGGGGCGAAGGCGAGCTGCGCTTCGCCTTCGAAGTAGCCCGCCACGATCCGCTCGATCAGCTGGGAACCGAACCCGCGCGAGGCCGGGGGGGCGACCGGCGGACCACCTGTTTCGCGCCAGGTAAAGGCGCAGGCTTCCTCGCTTCCCGACCACGTGAGCGCGACCGTTCCGCCCGGCTGGCTGAGCGCGCCGTACTTGATCGCGTTCGTGGCCAGTTCGTGCAGCCCCAGCGCCAGCCCCAGCGCCTGGCGCGCGCCAAGGCGCAGGGCGGGCCCGGCGATCGTGAAGCGCGGGTCGCACGCGCCCTGCATGTGCGGGGCGAGCGCGGTGGTGATGAGGGCGCTCGCCTCGATGTCGTCGTGCGCGGCGCCGGTCAGCACGTCCTGCGCGCGCGCCAGCGTGAGCAGGCGCGCGTCGATCGCGGCCTGCGCGGATTCCAGACTGTCGGCGCGGCGCAGCGTCTGCGCGGTGATCGCCTGGACGATGGCCAGCGTGTTCTTGACGCGGTGGGTCATCTCCATCGCGATTTCGTGCTGGGCGCTACGCAAAGCCTCCGCTTCGGCGAGCGCGGCGTGGCTGAGCGACAGCGCGCGGCTCAGCTCGATCTGGTTCATCGCCTGGCGCGCGAGAATGCCCAACATGCGCAGCTGCTGGTGGCTGAGCGCGCGTGGCTGGCGATCGATCACGCACAGCGAACCCAGGGCATGGCCCGAGGGCGTGATGAGGGCAAGGCCGGCGTAGAAGCGGATGAACGGGGCGCCGGTGACCAGCGGATTGTCGGCAAAGCGCGGGTCGGCGTGGGTGTCGGGGACGATAAAGGGGTGGTGCCCCTCGATCGCGAACTGGCAGAACGACACGTCGCGCGCGGTCTCGCACACGTCGAGCCCGACGCGGGCCTTGAAGAACTGGCGATCGGCCTCGACGATGCTGACCAGCGCGACGGGCACCCCGCAGATCTCGGCGGCCATCGCCACGATGTCGTCGAGGTCCTGGTGCGGTTCCTCGCTGAGCGCGTAGCGGGCCAGCTCCTCCAGCCGCGCGGCTTCGTGCGCGGCACGCTCGGCCGGGGGCAGCGTGGCGATCGGGCCAATGGGGTTTTCGGGTTCGGCGAACATGGGCCTTGCGCCGCTATTCCCGGCCTTCGACGGGGGGCGCGGAGGCCCCGCCTGAGGCCCCGCCTGAGGCCTCGTCGGAAGGCGTGAGGTCGGTCGGGCTGGCGAGTGGGCTGGGCTGGTCGACCGCGCGGCCTTCGCCGTCCTTGAGGCGGCGCGGGTCGAGCATGGCGGTGGTTTCGAGCAGGTTGAGCGCCTTTTGCACATCCTCGAAGCGGCGCGCGTCGGCGACCCAGTTGTGCGCGGCGTCGGCGCCGGGCAGGCGCTGTACTTCGTCGATCGCGGCATCGATCCGGCGCGCCGTCAGCATGATGCGCGCGCGTTCGATCCGCGCGCGCGGAGAGACCAGCGCGGCCGCGTCGCGGTGGACGGTGAACAGCGAGGACAGCTCGTTGCGGGCGCGGTCCCAGAAGCTCACGGTGTTGCCCGACACGGTCAGTTCGGGCGAGAGCGCCTCGAGCCGGGCGGTCAGCTCGTCGATGGTGACCGGGTCCTTGGAAAAGCCGATGATCGTTTCCACCGCGTGCGGCTGGGCGTCCATGAAGCGCAGCCGCAGCTGGTCGGCGACGTAGCTGAGCGGTTCGCCGCGTTCGACCATGCGGCGCGCGGCGAAGGCGATCAGCAGGCTTTCGGCACGCGCGGCGTTGCCCGAAGCGGCGTCGGTCTGGAAATCGATGCGCGAGAGGCGGTCCTCGATCAGCGCGAGGCGCCCTTCGACCGAGCCCAGCGCCGCGAGCTGTTCGGGGGTGGGCTTGCCCGCCGCGGGTGCGGGCGGCGCGAGGGCGGTGTTGGCGGGGTCGACCAGGGTTTCGGCATTGACCGGAGCGCTGTCTTCCAGCGCGGGGGTTTCGGAGGCTTCGGGCACCGGCAGATAGCGATCGAGCAACCCGCGCGAGGAGGCCCAGGCCACCGCCATGGCGCCGAGCAGGAAGGCGATGATCGCGATGAAGATGATCGCGCCGGTCGAGCGCGCGCGCGCGCGATAGGCCGCGTCGGCCGCGCTCGCGTTGGAAAGAGGCTGTGTTTCGAAGTCCTGCATCAGGTCTGGTTGTCTGCTTGTGTCGATCCCTGCGTGAACTCTTGGCACATCTGGTGCGCCAAGGCCAGCAGCGCGGCATCGCTGGGCTCGGTCGCGGTGCGCGCCGAAGCCCAGGGCGATTTCAGGTCTTTCAGTACGCGCGGACCGATGGCCGCGAGATGAACGCGCGCGGGTGCGATGCCCCACTGCGCGCACAGCTCCTCGAAGCGGCGCGCGGCCTCGCCCGAATGGACGAGCGCGATCACCGGCGCGTCGCCCGCCAGCGCGGCGCGCAAGGGTTCGGGGCCGGGTAGGGCGAGGCTGGCGTAGACCTCGCAGGTGTGCATCGTCACGCCTTC
>NZ_JALHLF010000165.1 GCF_022832435.1 Novosphingobium organovorum
CAGCGCCCCGCCCGCCACGGCAGCCGCCGCCGATCCGGCCAGGAGGGCCCGCCTGTCGATGTTCATGCTCGTTTCCCCTCATGCGCCGCGCGAAAGCACCAGCGAGGCGATGGTCGAAAATTCGCGCGCGCAAGGCAAGCGCACGACAAGCGCAGGGGCATTAGCCAGACTAATGGGTCTTTTTCGGGAGGTCGAAAGGAAGGAAATAGATGATGCAAGGGGTTAACACCCCTTGACCCCAAACTGTCCACCGCGCCTTACTCGGCAAGCATCGCGCCAGAGAGCCGCGTTCGACGACTTGAGGAGCCCGAGGGCCACGGACCTTGGCCTCCTTGCTTCTGACCCCGCCCCCTTGGCGGCGTGGACCAATTCAAACGTCCGGTTTCGCCCCATGGCAGACGAAGATGGATGGGTTTGAAGCAGGGGGCCATCGCCCCCTGCACCCCCGAAAACTGGCGGCGGTGCGCTTCACCTAACCGTTGCGCTCGGGTTCGTCGGGAGTCATTCTAGAGCCTGCGGCGACAATCGTGCCGGACGGATGGGGCGTGCCCAAACATCGACATTTCGAGGGTCCGGGGGATCATCCCCCGGGAAATCTTCCCTTTTCTTTTACGCTCCCGCGCGGCCGCTCTCCACCCGATTCAGCCGCTCCGATCATCGCCACAGTTGTCCCCGCGCCTTAGCCTCCCAGCGCGCGGCACTCCTCGACGATCCAGCTGGTGAACAGCGCCACCGAGTGCTTGCGCGGCTGGTGCGCGAGCAGCGCGTAGCGCGAGAGCGAGCGCACGCGCTGGGGTGCGGCTTCGACGAGCGTGCCCTTGGCCAGATCCTCGCCGATCAGTTCGACCCGGCCCATCGCCACCCCCGCCCCGCGCGCGGCCGCCGCGATCGCCATGTCGGACAGGTTGAACACCTGCGAGCGGTGCGCGCCGAGCGGCGCCAGTCCCACGCCTTCGCGCCAGATGTTCCATTCGACGTGGCGCGCCGCCCCGCCCCAGGCGTTCTCGTCGTGCAGCAGGGTGACTTCGGGATCGCTGGCCCAGTCGGGGTGTTCGGCCAGATAGCCCGGCGCGCAGACCGGCACGATGTGCGAGCCCATCAGGCGCACCTGATGCACGCCGGGATAGTCCGAAGGATCGTACGTGATCAGCACGTCCCCCTGCTGCGCGTTGAGGAACGGCTCATCCACCGCCGCGTTGTCGGCGTTGAGGCGAAACTCGATCTCGGGGTGGCGTTGCAAAAAGCGCCCGATGCGCGGCATCAGCCAGCGCAGCGCGAAGGTCGGCACGCAGCCCACGTTGAGCGTGTGCTTCTGGTCGAGCGCGTTGGCCAGCGCGCTTTCGATCTGGCGCATCGACTGCCCCAGCTCATCCTTGAGCTGGACGCCGAGCGCGGTCAGTTCGAGCCCGCGCGCCTTGCGCACGAACAGCGCGCGGTCGAGCCGCTGTTCGAGCGAGCGGATCTGCTGGCTGATCGCGCTCTGGCTAAGGTTCAGCTCGCGCGCGGCCTCGGTGAAGCTGCCCGTGCGCGCGGCGCATTCGAAGCAGCGCAGCCAGGCCAGGTCGGATGGGGTGAGCGCCACGCGCGGGGGTTCCTCGGACAGTCAGCGAAAAGGGGACAGCCGCGCCTTACCCCGCATCGGCCCCGGCATCCAGCCAGGCGCTAAAGGTCGCCTCGGGCACCAGCGAACCGCCCGTCGCCCAGACCACGTGGGTCGCACGGGCCAACACCGCTTTGCCACCGAGCGCCGCGCGCCAGCCTTGCGCCGCGGGATCGGTGACGAGGCGCCCCGGCCCTTCGAGCCCGGCCACCGCCGAAGGTTCGAGCCGCATCCCCGCCCCGTGCCACAGCCGCGCGACATGGGCCAGCAGGCGCTCGTCGCGCACGGTGTAGAGCCCGGCGAGGCGGGGGCGCATGAGCCCCGCGACCAGCCGCGAGGCCTGCGTGACGGCCAGCCCGTCGGCCTCGGTCCGCCCGTCGAGGCCATAGTCGTAGACCGAGCGCAGCCTCTCTTGCGCGCCCTCTTTCGCTGCGGGCACGAGCAGTTGCGCCAACATGCACGGCGCGGCGACCGGTTCGGCGAAGAAGGCGTGAACCTGCGCGCCCAGCAGGCACGACAGGCCAAAGGCGATGCCCCCCGGCGCGCCGCCGATACCGCAGGGCACGTGCACCATCAGCGGATCGCCCGCCTCCAGCGCGACGCCGCTTTCGCCAAGCTGGCGCACCAGTTCGGGCGCCGCCGCGGCGTAGCCCAGGAACAGCGCGGTGGAGCGTTCGTCATCGACGAAGTGGCTCGCCGGATCGCTTGCCGCCTCGGCCGCGGCGGCGTGGACCGCGCTGATGTAGTCGCTGGCGTGTTCGATCACCCGCGCCCCTGCCGCGCGCAGCCGCGCCTTCTTCCACGCCTTGGCGTCGCGCGACATGTGGACTTCGACCGCAAAGCCCAGCGCGCGCCCGATCAGCCCGACGCTGAGCCCCAGGTTCCCGGTGCTCGCCACCATCAACCGCCGCGTGGCAAGAAAGGCGCGCACCGGCGCGTCGAGCAGCGCCTCGTAAGGCTGCTCGGGGTGCAGCAGGCCCGCTTCACACGCAATCGCGAAGGCGTGGCTGACGACCTCGAAAAAGCCCCCGCGCGCCTTGATCGACCCGGCCACGGCGAGCTGGTCGTCGCGCTTGACGAAGACGCGGCCTGCCCCTTCGGCGTCGAGCGTCGCGGGCAGCATCGCGGGCGCCAGCGGATCGAGCGGCGAAGCGATCCCCGGCGCGCCCACGGCCTCAGGAAACAGCGCGCGAAACAGGCCCTGCATCCGCACCCAGGCGGCGCAGGCGGCGGTGAAATCGTGCTCATCGAGCGGCTCACCCGCCCCCGCGCCGGGGCCGAAGCCCGAGCGGCCGCGCTCGGGATTGATCCAGAGCAGCGGCCTTTGCGCGCTGAGGTCGGCTTCGAGAGTTCGCTGGTCGGCTTCGATCGTCACGCTGGCTCCTCGCCCTCTTGCCCCTGCGGCAGGTCGGTTGGCGGTTTCGTCCGGGCCTATCACCGCCCCCCACGGCGGCAAAGGACGCGGCACGCTTGCAGCCATAAGCCCGGCTAATGGGCAGCCGCGCAGCACGCTTGTGACACCCCTTTCGCTTTGCGCCATGGTTCACAGCCAGGGACACGCAAGGGGGTGTCAGCCCCGGCAACCTATCACCGACCCGAAGGTCGGGGAAACGACACGTTCAGGGGGTACAACATGAGCCATTTCCGCCCGCGCACCCGCGCGACTTCGCTGCGCGCCAGCGCGCTTGCCCTTGCGGGCTCGATGCTGGCCGGTGCGCTTCTCGCCAGCGCCCCCGCCCATGCCGATGATGGCGCCGGACAGGATGCGGATCAGGGCTCGCAGACGCGCAGCACCGACATCGTCGTCACCGCCAACCGCCGCGCCGAACGGCTGATCGACGTGCCGATGAGCATCACCGCGCTCAGCCAGAAGGAGCTCGACCGTCAGGGCGTCAGCTCGCTGCACGACCTTTCGCGCGTGGTGCCCGATCTCGTGGTGGTCGAAGCCGGACCGGGGCAGAACCGCGTGTTCATGCGCGGCATCGCCAACGGCAACAGCCTGACCTCGCTGGTCGGCGTCTATCTCGACGAGATCCCGGTCACCGGCTCCTCGCTCGGCCAGCCCGACCTGCAACTGGTCGACCTTGAACGGGTCGAAGTGCTGCGCGGACCGCAGGGCACGCTCTATGGCCAGGGCTCGGCGGGTGGCACCTTGCGCTTCATCACCGCCAAGGCCGATCCGAGCCACGCCTCGGGCTCGATGGAATTCACCGGCTACGACACCGCGCACGGCGCGTTTTCGGAGAAGATGAGCGGCTATCTCAACCTGCCGCTCGTCGAGGACAAGCTCGCGGTGCGCGTCTCGGGCACGCTCGCCAACATCGGCGGCTGGATCGACCAGCCCGACGCCGGACGCAAGGACATCAACGACCAGCTGATGCGCGACGTGCGCGCCAAGGTGCTGTTCCGCCCGGTCGAGGATCTCACCATCGAGGGCACCGTGCTGGTCCACCGCAACGACGGACACGGCGTGAACGTGGGCGCGGACAAGCACTACGACGTCTATTATCCCAGCGGCGATGCCGATGCGAAGCAGTCGTTCCTCGACAACTACACGATCTACAACGCCACCGCGAAATACGAGCTTGGCGGCGTGCAGCTGCTCAGTTCGACCAGCTGGGTCGATGCCCAGCGCCACAACGTGGGTGCGGCGCAGAAGATCGCAGGGATCGAGACCTTCCTCGACGATACGCTCGACACGTCCTCGTTCACGCAGGAAGTGCGCCTCAGCTCGACCGGGACCGGCCCGCTGCACTGGGTCGTGGGCGGCTTCTACAGCAACGAGAAGCTCGACCGCGATCTGGAGGTTACGCTCTACTACGGCGGCGCGGTGCTGTCCTCGCCCTCGATCACGCACACCAGCTCCCGGTCGATCTCGGTCTTCGGCGACGTCAACTACGACCTGTCGGACCGCTTGCAGCTGGGCATGGGCCTGCGCTACTTCCACGACCGGCGCCGCGCCAACGACGAGACGCTGTTCCAGTCGGGCACGTTCCATTCGCTCGACCCGCGCTTCTACCTCAATTACAAGCTGACCGATGCGATCGCGCTTTACGCCAATGTCGCCAAGGGCTTCCGCAGCGGCGGCTTCGTCGGCGACGACGATCTCTCGACTTATGGGCCCGAGCGGGTGTGGTCCTACGAGGTGGGCACCAAGGGCGCGCTCGGCCCGGTCAGCTGGGATCTTTCGGGGTACTATTCGCAGTACCAGGACTACCAGACCTTCGTCATGGTCAGCGCGGTCTATGGCGGGGTGACCAATGCGGGCGATGCCCGGGTCTACGGGCTCGACGCCTCGCTCTCGATCGAGCCGGTGCGCCACCTCACGCTCAGCGCCTCGGGCAACTACACCCACACCGAGCTGACCCGCGTCGACGCCGCGACGATCACCAACGTCAAGGGCGACCCGCTCGACTTCGTGCCCAAGTACACGCTCTCGGCCTCGGCCGAATACCGCTTCACGCTGGGCGACGCGCTGCCCGCCTTCGCGCGGATCGACTTCAACCAGCTGGGCAAGTCGACCATCACCGACCGCAGCTACGGGCTGATCCGCTACCCCTCCGACGAATTGAGCCTGCTCGGCGCGCGCGTGGGGATCGATGCGGGCGACTGGAAGGTCGAGGTCTTCGCGACCAACCTGCTGGGCGAGAACGGGTTGCAGGACCCGATGGCCGCGATCGGGCTCGACACCCGCGCCAAGCCGCGTACCATCGGCTTCACCGTGGGCAAGAGCTTCTGACCCCCCTGGCGATCCCGGCCACGCGCCCGCCCCGCTG